>JAHFSI010000124.1 GCA_023265835.1 Legionellales bacterium | reverse complement strand
TTGCAATAATTTGGACTTCGCTGGTAAAGCCCTTGGGGAACAAAGGACGCAAAGGACGATCAATCAAACGCGAGGTCAATGTTTCTTTTTCGCTGGGCCTGCCTTCACGCTTAATATACCCGCCTGGAATACGGCCTGCGGCATAGGTACGTTCTTGATAATTAACTGTTAACGGGAAAAAATCACGATCAACACTATCCGCTTCTTTGCCAACAGCCGTCACTAATACAACGGTATCATCCATTGTTACCATGACTGAACCTGTTGCCTGTCGCGCAATGCTACCCGTTTCAAGCACCAGAGTATGATTGCCGTAGCGTAATGTCTTTGTTACTGCTGCCATGTAGAGATCCTATTATATGAAAAATTTAATAAACATAAGCGTTGGCCAAAGGACAACGCTTATCACGAGAAAATATAGAACGTAAAGGGCAAAAACTAAATGGCCTGAACTATCCGCGTATATTTAACTGTTGAACCAACGTGCGATACGCCTTTACATCTTTTCTTTTTAAATAATTCAACAACTTACGTCGTTGGCTCACTAAGTTAGTCAACCCGTAACGCGTATGAAAGTCGTGGTTATGGATCTTCAAATGTTCCGTCAGATATTCAATGCGAGCAGTCAATAAAGCAATTTGTACTTCAGAGGAACCTGTATCACTTTTTGACCGTTGATAAGTCTTCACAATCTGCGCTGTTGCAGCCGTAGTTAACGACATGTCATGTAACTCCCGAATTCGATATTTTATAAAAGAGAGGTATTGTAACGAGGACCAACCACGAGAACAAGCATTAATCACTCTATTTTATCGCTTTTTTGTCCAGAAGCTACTCACTGATCTAATCGTAAACGTGCCCGCGCCCGGCTTTTCTTATCCTATACCTATACCGCTTTTGCCATCCGCTGCGGCCACGCAACCAACCGCCGCGGCGCCACCCGGCCATCTTCAAGAATCTCCCCCACCCCCATAAATTCATCCTGATGAGAAAAAATACGAACAAACCCTTGAGCGGGAAAATGAGGCACCATAATAGGTTGTCCCGTTTTCATATAAAATGCAGCGGTATTCGAAAGTTTAATGGCAGGAAGTGTTTGCACGGCTGTTTCTATAGGAAGCAAATATTGTATTAATGCATCCATACCAAATTGTTTATGTGCTTCCTCCAGCCCAGCCAAGGTATACATCTTAATTTCATTATAAGGCAATACAACCGTACGGCGTAACGCACTCACATGTGCACCGCATCCTAATAATTCTCCAATATCTTCGATGAGCGTACGCACATAAGTGCCTTTGCTGCACTGCACTTCTAGCCGCAGCTTATCTGCTTGGAAATCGATGAGCTGTAAACGATAAATATGCACAGAGCGTGCTTCGCGTGGAATTTCAATACCTTGGCGTGCTAATTCATATAAAGGTTTACCTTGAATTTTAAGCGCTGAATACATAGGAGGTATTTGCTGAATAGTCCCTTCAAATTGACGTAACACCCTTTCAACTCGATCATGGTCCACGTTTACGATTGGCTTCGTCGTTATCACATCCCCTTCTGCATCGCCGGTACGTGTTTTGACTCCCAGTTTTGCTTCAACGCAATAACACTTGTCCGACTCTAATAAAAATTGAGAAAATTTTGTTGCTTCACCAAAACAAATGGGCAGCATGCCTGTGGCAAGCGGGTCTAAACTGCCTGTATGTCCTGCTTTTTTTGCGCCAAACAATTTCTTTACGCGCTGTAAAGCAGCATTAGAAGTCAGGAACATGGGTTTATCAAGTAATAAAATACCATCAATTTTTTTCAGAGCTGCTTTACTCATAGGATTTATTATTTTTTAAATGCATCATTAATTAAAGAAGAAATTCGAGAACCACGTACTACAGAGTCATCATAAAAAAATTTCAATTCGGGTGTAATTCGCAGTTCAACTGCGTTTGCTAATTCATAACGCAAAAATTTTATCGTTTTATCTTTATTTAAAGCAGCCACAATCTCCGTTGCTTTTTCATCTTCTAGCACGCTCACATAAATTTTAGCAAACGAAAGGTCAGCGGAGACTTTGACACTGGTAATCGTCGTCATACCGCATTGCAGTTCTTTTGCATGGACGCGCAAAATTTCCGCTAAAGCGGTTTGAATTAAATCACCAATACGTTGAATACGACTATAACTTTTTGGCATGTTTAAAGCGCTCTTTTGACTTCGACTTTTTCAAATACTTCTATTTGATCGCCTGGTTTTATATCGTTATAACTTTTGACTCCGATACCACATTCCGTGCCATGTCGTACTTCAGCTGCATCCTCTTTGAAACGGCGCAATGATTCTAATACACCTTCAAATATGACGACATTATCGCGCAACACACGAATAGGGCAATTACGGCGCACCGATCCTTCGAGGACCATGCAGCCGGCGATAGCGCCCATTTTTGATGAACGAAACACATCACGTACTTCGGCCAATCCAACGATTTTTTCTTGAATTTCAGGCGCCATGAAACCACTAATCGCACGTTTTACTTCATCAATGACATCATAAATAATGCTGTGGTAATGAATGTCCACGCCTTCTGCTTCAATCAATTTGCGTGCCTCACCATTTGCGCGCACATTAAAACCGATTAGGATGGCATGTGAAGCCACTGCCAAATTCACATCAGTCTCGTTGATGCCGCCCACAGCGCTGGACACAATCTTCACTTTCACGTTCGGCGCTGAAATTTCCGCTAATGCACTAGCCAACGCTTCCGCCGAGCCTTGCACATCGGCTTTTAATACGATATTTAAAGTACGGCCTGCGACTTCATCTGTTCCCATGCGTTGTAAAATATTTTCTAATTTTGCCGCATTTTGCCGCGCTAATTTAATTTCTCGGAATTTACCTTGCCGGAACAAGGCGACTTCACGCGCACGCCGTTCATCGGTGACTACCATAAATTCATCCCCTGCATTCGGCGTACTAGACAATCCTAATATTTCCACAGGAATAGAGGGGCCTGCACTGTCTACTGCTTTGCCGTTTTCATCAGACAACATACGCACCCGGCCATATTCGAAACCAGCCAAGACTAATTCACCTTTACGTAAAGTTCCTTGCTGCACCAGAACACTCGCGACTGCGCCACGTCCTTTGTCTAACCGAGATTCGATCACCACACCACGCGCAGGACAATTCACCACGGCCTTTAAATCCAATACTTCAGCTTGGACTAAAATAGAATCTAATAATTTATCCACGCCTTGGCCTGTTTTAGCAGACAAAGACACAAATATATTTTCACCGCCCCATTCTTCTGGAATCAATCCATGAACTGATAAATCATTTCTAACACGATCCATGTCTGCTTCGGGTTTATCGATTTTATTGACCGCAACAACAATAGGAACATTTGCAGCTTTTGCGTGATTAATAGCTTCGATTGTTTGTGGCATAACGCCGTCATCCGCAGCGACTACCAATACGACAATATCCGTTAATTTAGCGCCGCGTGCACGCATGGCGGTAAATGCAGCATGGCCTGGTGTATCTAAGAAAGTAATCATGCCTTTGTCTGTATCAACATGATAAGCACCAATATGCTGTGTAATACCGCCGGCTTCCAGCGTAGTGACCTTAGTACGACGAATATAATCGAGCAATGACGTTTTGCCATGATCAACATGGCCCATAATGGTAACCACTGGTGCACGAGGAACTTGATCGCCGCCCTGAATGCCCGCCTCTTTCGTCAACGATTCTTCTAAAGCATAAGAGCTGACTAATTTAACTTTATGTCCCATTTCTTCGACGACCAGCGTCGCCGTATCTTGATCAATGACCTGATTAATAGTCACGATGGCGCCCATTTTCATCATCGCTTTGATTACTTCAGCTGCTTTAACCGACATCTTTTGCGCAAGATCACCTACGGTAATGGTTTCAGCAAGCGCGACTTCGCGTACGACTGGCGCAGTGGGTTTAGTAAACGCTTGAACCTGTACTTGCGGCTTGCGCATCCTGCCCGATTTGCGTGAACGACGGCTTTCAAGCATATCCAAATCTTCGCCGCCACCCCCGCGTAATACTAATCCTAACTTCGCACCTTTACCTAGAATGGCATCATATTTATGTTCATTTTCACGTCCTTGACCACCACGGCTCCTCTTTTTCTTTTTAAGCCTATCACCTTCATTCTCATCTTCAATACGTACTTCCGCATGTCTTTTTGTTTTGCTTTTGCCTTTGTCCGCTGCTTTCTTTTCTTCTGGAACAACAACAGGCTCAACAACAAATTCTTCTACAGGAGGCGTTGTTTTCTCTGCGGGTTGCGCAACTGCCGAAGCTTGTACTTCTTGCTCTTTGGTTTCAACCAAAGCAACAGCGTCTATGAGCGTTTCTTTAGCTGTTACAGCAGCATCTGATATAGCGGGTTTCTTCGGCTGTTCTTCTACTAAAGGACGTTTGATGAAAGTGCGTTTTCTGCGAACTTGAACGCTAATTGTTTTGTGAGCGCCTTGCCCGCCCGTTACTTTTATTTCACTGGTTTTTGCACGGCGCAACACTATTTTTTCAGGCACCACATCCGACTTTGCCCCATGATGTTGCTGCAAATAACGCAGTAATTTCTGCTTTTCTTCTTCAGTGACCGTGTCATCTGCCGCAATGACAATACCTGCATCG
>JAHFSI010000123.1 GCA_023265835.1 Legionellales bacterium | reverse complement strand
ATTGCGAGCGAAGCGAAGCAACCCAGTCTTTTGGGCATTGATTAGTATTCTTTACGTTCAAAAGCAGCGCTGGAAAGACTGGGTTGCTTCGCTTCGCTCGCAATGACGGCGTTGTGGTTTTGGTGAGGTGAGCCATTACACAGACATGAGATGACAACAGACATGGATGACGGTGTGACAGGTGTGACGGGTCTACCTGTTAGGGCATGCTACCCTTCCAATATCCTCTTCTCCGCCTCCTCAATATCAAAAGGCAACCCATACAACACCAATATATCATCTTGCTTAAGCTTAATATTACTCTGCAGTAACTTAATAAATTTCTTCTCCCCGCGTCGTACTGCAACAATTTCTACTCCAGTTTCTCTCAAATCCAACATCTTTATTTTTTTACCGATGGCATAAGACCCTTTGACTAGTAAAATCGGCCTTAGTTTTTTATGCAATGAAGCATCGCTATCCATTCGGGTAACGTTAGAACTGGAAAAAATTCTTTGTAATAAGTCATAATCTTTACTACGAACATCTTCCATAATTTGAGAAATTTTACTTTCTGGCATACCGATTAAATTTAATAAATAATCAGAAAAAGCAATACTTGCTTCAAATATTTCAGCGATAATATGGGTCGCGCCACAGTTTTTTAATTGTTTTAATTCAAATTCGTCAGTACAACGCACTAATTTAGGCAAATCAGGATGGGTCTTGTGAAGCATATTTAAAATAATAATGGCAGACCTTAAGTCATTAAAACTAATGACTATCGCTTTTGCATGGTTAAGCCCTACTGCTTGCAGAATATGTGGATGGGTAGAATCACCATAGATGACATCTTCACCTGCCATGGCGGCATAGCGCACCAGTTCAGAATCCAAGTCTAGGCATACATAAGGGAACTTTATTTTATCGAGTACCCGTGCGATATGCTGGCCTACACGACCATAACCACAAATAATGATATGTTGGTCTAGTTTTTTAGTGAGGGAGCTAATGGTTTCCGGAGAATCTCCTTCCGGAGGCTCGGTTTTAGGGGGATAAAAAACGGCCGCAATTTGTTTATTATAATGAATTAAAATCGGTGACACGGCGATACTAATTAACAATCCAGCCAAGACAACTTGTCCATAATCAGGTGGTAAAATAGAATGAGTCAATGCAAGAGTTAAAATAGCGAAACCAAATTCTCCGCCTTGGGCCAATACAATACCTGTTCGCATAGCTACGGATAAATCACGATGTGTGAGTCGACTAATAATAGTAATTAATGCCATTTTACCAATAACCAAAGCAAGGACCAGCAAAGCAATCCATCGCCAGGTCTGGTGCCAGGCACTGATATCGACGAGCATGCCGATAGACATAAAAAATAAACCCAGCAAAATATCACGAAATGGCCGGATTTCTACTTTGATTTGATGACGAAATTCTGTTTCAGCCAACATGATGCCGGCAAGAAACGCGCCCAAGGCATAGGAAAGGCCCAATAAATTGGTCAGCCAAGCGCTGGTCAGTGTGACCAGCAACACAGTCAAGGTAAATAATTCCGCCGTGCGTGTTTTTGAAATAATATGAAAGAGGGGCCTTAATAACCATCTGCCCAGCACAAATATAAACGTAATTGCAAAAATACCTTTAAACAAAGCATAAACTAAAACAGTTGGCAGACCGTGATGTTGGGTCGTGGCGAGCCCTGCAATTAAAATGATAATAGGAATGACTGCTAAATCTTGTAAGAGCAATATGCCCATGGCATCTAAACCATGAGATGAATACAATTCAGCTTGATCACCCAGTTGTTTGATGACGATTGCCGTCGATGACATGGCCACAATACTGCCCACAGCTAAGGCAGACAATTTCGTCATGCCTAAAAAAATGCCAATTGTGGTCGTAATGGCAATGGTGAGTATTACCTGTAAAGTACCGATTACAAAAACAGGAAATCGCAGGGCAAATAATTGCGGCAAGGAGAATTCTAACCCTATGGTAAACATTAAAAAGACGATGCCAAATTCTGCTAAACCTTGTACCGCATGTGAGCTATGTGCCAATGCAAAACCATTCGGGCCTACTAAAGCGCCTGCTAGTAGATAACCGAGAATAACAGATAAGCGTAATCGTCTGAAAATAGATGTCACGACTAAGGCGAAGAGCAGGATACATAGGATGATTTCTAAGGTGTTTAGCGGCATAGAGTGTGTCCTGTGTGACAAAGTAATTATATGTTGTGTTTAAGTTTGAAGCTATTAAAATATACCCCCCAAGCCAGGAGAAAACCATGAGAAAAGTATTTAATTTTAGCGCAGGCCCCGCCATGGTGGCTGAAGAAGTTCTGTTGCAAGCACAAGCTGAAATGCTGGATTGGCAGGGAACAGGCATGTCTATCATGGAAGTGAGCCATCGTGGGTCTGAATTCAAAAAAGTAGCAGAACAGGCTGAAGCAGATTTGCGCGAACTGATGTCAATTCCTAAGAACTACCATGTACTTTTTCTCGCAGGCGGTGCGACGACTCAATTCGCGATGGTCCCGCTGAATTTATTAACAACGAACAAAAAAGCAGATTATATCGATACGGGTATTTGGTCAAAAAAGGCCATTGCAGAAGCGAAACGTTATGGCGATGTGCATGTCGCGGCACAATTAGATGATAGCGCTTTGCCGCAACGTATTCCCCAGCAAACTATTTGGTCGTTACGTCAGGATGCAGCTTATGTGCACTATACGCCAAATGAAACTATTGGCGGCGTAGAATTTCACTGGATACCTCAAACAGATGGTGTGCCTTTAGTAGCTGATATGTCATCGACTATTTTGTCACGTCCCATTGATGTGAGTGCGCATGGTATTATTTATGCAGGCGCACAAAAAAATATTGGACAAGCAGGGGTTACCATCGTCATCATCCGTGATGATTTAGTCAAAGAACCTTTGCCTGGCACGCCAAGTCTTTATCACTATCTTATTCAAACTGAAAATAAATCATTTTATAACACACCACCCACTTACAGTTGGTACATTGCCGCTTTGACATTGGCTTGGTTAAAACGCGAGGGCGGGGTGAAGGTATTTGCTGAACGTAATCAGCGCAAAGCACAAAAATTATATGATGCTATTGATAATAGTGATGGTTTCTATACCAATCCTATTGATCCTGAATGCCGCTCATGGATGAATGTGCCTTTTAATTTAAAATCAGATGAGTTGACTCAGTTGTTTTTAGAAGAAGCTAAGAAGAGCGGGCTAATGAACTTGAAAGGGCATAAATTAGCGGGAGGGGTGCGTGCTAGTATCTATAACCCTATGCCAGAAGAGGGGGTGGATGCATTGGTGCGATTTATGCAGGAGTTCGCTGGGCGCTGTTAAAAAAACCAGCACTGGATTTAGAAGCAAATTGCTGCTTAATTGTCATTCCCGCGAAGGCGGGAACCTATTACTACTTGCCCCTCACCATAAACATTGCTTGATAGTTCAATTGTCATGGCATTTTTTATTTTTGGTGATACTTGCTGAATAGGTTCCCGCCTTCGCGGGAATGACAATATTATTCTTTATTTCTTACTATACATCTTCAACCGCGTCTCTTTACGCAACAGTGCTTCATTATAACGCCGTTGTTGCATTTCATTATGGATAGTTAAAGGAGGCACTTTACTGGGTTTGCCCTGTTCATCTGTTGCTACCATTGTAAAATAGCACGTATTAGTGTGTCGTGAATGACCTGTTATTAAATTTTCAGCAACGACGCGAATACCAATTTCCATAGAAGTCGTTCCTACATAATTCACTGCAGCAGAACACGTCACGAGTTCTCCGACAAAAATAGGTTCTTTAAATACCACTTGGTCAACCGAAAGTGTAACAACATTTTTGCAGGCATACCGCGCCGCACAAGCATAGGCAACCCGATCTAAGAAACTTAAAACATGGCCGCCGTGGACATTGCCATGAAAATTAACCATGTTCGGTGTCATGATTTCAGACATGACCATAAAACGGCGATTTTCGTGATTGTTATTTTCTGTCATAAAATTTCTCGGCAAAAGGTTGAAAAATGGCATCGACTTTAGCAGCGCAGATAAAGTCATTGATGGACAAGCCCTTGAGAGCATGAGTAGAATAACGCACTAAGCAATGATTGTAACCGACTTCTAAATCAGGATGATGGTTTTCATAATGTGCCATCCAAGCAATAGCATTGACAAAGGCCATGGTTTGATAGTAATTTTTAAATTTAAAATCTCTAGTGATCAGTTTGTTTTCTGGGTCAACTTGCCATTCTTTTGCTAAACTTTTTAACTGTTGTTGCACGGCAGCTTTGTCCAAAGGAGCGCCGAAACCTTCACAGGGGAGGCAGTGTTTTTGTTCTAGGGTGTCCATAGGTTTTTCCTCTAAAAGATGGATATGGCTGCTAGTCTACACCAATATTGTGGCAATCGCACTGGATTGACAGCTTTTTAGGCTAGGGCAAATTGCTGCTTAGCACAGCCTCTCCCGCCCTCGGACTTAATAAAAAAACTGAACGTAATTGCGGGAGAGGCCGACACGCGTAGCGTGGCGGGTGAGGGAAAAAGGCAAAACTTTTTAAGAATTAAAAGCGCTTGCAGTTGTAAATGACCTTTTTTAAGCTCTTAAAATTATTTTGAGTACCATTTTTGTTTGCTGCT
>JAHFSI010000122.1 GCA_023265835.1 Legionellales bacterium | reverse complement strand
TTGGCATTCAATGTGGCAAATTCAGCAACACGCTCCATGCCTTCTTTCCCTAACAAACGAGCATACATATAGGCACGTAAAATAATTCCTGCATTGCCCATAAAAGCAGACAAACGACCTATTGTTTGCGGGCATTCTTTTTCTGTGAGCCAATAATAAATACCTTCTCTTTTCGCCACAATAGGAACAGGCATGAAAGGCACTAATCGTTCACCTACCGCAACAGGACCGCCGCCTGGGCCGCCACCGCCATGCGGTGTGGCAAATGTTTTATGTAAATTAATATGCATCACATCAAAACCCATGTCTCCAGGACGCACTTTGCCAAGAATAGCGTTTAAGTTTGCGCCATCATAATAAAGTAATCCACCTGCTTGATGCACGATCGCAGCAATTTCTTCGATTTTTTGTTCGAACACGCCTAATGTGGATGGGTTCGTTAACATGATGCCAGCGGTTTGCGGGCCTACCGCTCTGCGTAAACTATCAATATCAACATTGCCGTCTATATCCGTTGGAATTTCACGCACGGTAAATCCACATTGCGCTGCTGTCGCAGGGTTTGTGCCATGTGCTGCATCTGGAACTAATATCTCAGTACGTGCGATATCATTTCTCGCATGATGATAGGCACGAATCATCGCAACACCCGCAAATTCACCTTGCGCACCGGCCATCGGTGTTAATGACACACCTTGCATGCCCGTTACGGCTTTCAAAATTTCTTGTAACTCGTAAGCACAAGCCAGATATCCTTGACTATTCATTTCCAATGACAAAGGATGATGATTTAAAAATCCTTCCAGCATTGCCAACTGATGCACTCCCCGCGGGTTGTATTTCATCGTGCAAGAGCCAAGCGGATAAAATTGGGTATCAATAGAAAAATTATTTCGTGACAATTTAGTAAAATGACGCACCACTTGAAGTTCAGATAATTCTGGCAAAAAAGGTGTATCTTGCCGTAATAGATGCTTAGGCAAGTCTATTGTTTGGGTAGCACAGCGTGGTATTTGCGCTTTGGCATATCGACCTGGATGTGATAACTCAAAGACAAGTTCTGACATCGTTTTTTTCCTTGATGTTATGGCCATTGGAAGATAAAACAGCAGTGAATAATGTCACAAATTTTTCGATATCTTCCGGTGTTTTTGTTTCTGTCGCACAAACCAATAAACATTCACCCAATTCGGGATAGGCTGGGCGCAAACTAAATCCTGCCTGTATCTTTAATTCCGCAAACTCTCGCAGTACCTGCTCCACTGGCTTAGGTAATCGTATAACAAATTCATGAAAACACGGTGTTTGAAAAACTAATTCAATGCCAGGGACCGTCATCAGTTTTTCTTTTAGTAATTGCATCATGTGATGACAAACTAATGCGACCTGACGTAATCCTTTAGGCCCCATTAAACTCATATAAATCGTGCTGGCCGTCACCAGCAGTCCTTGGTTGGTGCAGATGTTTGATGTTGCCTTAGCTCGGCGAATATGTTGTTCGCGCGCTTGAATAGTCAATACAAATCCTTGCTTGCCTTCTGAATCCACGGTACGTCCTACCACGCGTCCCGGCAATTGCCGCACTAATTCTTTTTTACAACATAAAAACCCATAATAAGGCCCGCCTGATGCTAATGGCACACCTAAAGGCTGGCCTTCCCCGCAGGCAATATCAGCACCGGATGCGCCCCATTGTCCCGGCGCTTTTAATAATGCCATCGCAAGTGGATTGACTACAGCAATTGTTAATGCATTGTTTGCATGGGCCAAATCGGTCAGCACATCGACTTCTTCTAGTACCCCAAAAAAATTGGGCTGTGGAACCACTAATGCGGTGATATCTTCTTTCACTATTTTTTCAAGTGCTGCAAGTGAAACACGTCCGGTCGTTTTATCAAAAGGGACATCTATTATTTCAACGCCTTGTTGAGAAACAATTGTTTTAACCACTTGCCGATAAAAAGGATGTATTGTTTTAGGCAGTAAAATTCGATTGGTTTTATTTTTACGATTAAGCCGTACTGCCATCAAAATCGCTTCGGCCAATGCGGTTGCGCCGTCATACATCGAGGCATTGGATACATCTAATCCCATCAAACTGGCCATCATAGTTTGATATTCATAAAGCAATTGCAATGTTCCTTGACTGGCCTCTGCCTGATAAGGGGTGTAGGCTGTCATAAACTCACCACGGCTGACTAGGCTCCAGACTGCCGCCGGAACATGGTGCTCGTACGCACCTGCACCCATAAAACAAAGCAGCCCGCTATCTTGTTGCGCACGCGTACGCATTAAGCGGCCCAGCTCCATTTCAGTCAAGCTTTCTGGAACAGGCGGAAGATTTTTAACACGTAAATGTGCGGGAATTTCAGCGAATAATTGCTCGATGTCAGCAACACCAATCGTTGCTAACATGGCCTTAATGTCATTTTCAGAATGCGGAATAAATGGCATAAACTGCCTCCTCCTAATGCGCTTCTGAGGCTACTTGCTTTGAATATTGCTCTGAATTTAATAAATGCGCCGTCTCGTTTTCATAAGGACGTACGCGAAACAACCATCCTTTGCCATAAGGATCATCATTAATCAATTGTGGTGTTTCAAACAAAGCTTCATTAATTTCAACTACCTCACCCGACACAGGAGAATAAACATCTGCTGCTGCTTTGACAGACTCCACCACAGCACATTCTTGTCCTGATTCAAGATTACTTTCAGGTTCAGGCAGTTCTACATACACTAAATCACCCAACATCGTTTGTGCATGGTCCGTAATCCCTACCGTGAGTATGTCCTCATCTCGACGCACCCATTCATGTGTTTTTGAATATTGTAAAAATTTTGGCACACTATTCATTTTCCCACTCCTAAGCTATGGCTACCGTATCATTTTTACCCTGTCGAACAAAAGGGGGCTTAATCACTTTAGCACGATGCTGTTTCCCGCGGATTTCAACCCAACATTCTGTTCCGATGGCCGCTGGTACGCGCGCCAAGGCAATCCCTTTATTCAGCGTAGGCGAAAAGCTTCCGCTGGTAATTTCACCCTCCCCAACGCCTTCAACTATCACTTTTTGGTGATTTCGCAATACGCCCTGTTCAAGCAGTATAAGGCCCACTAAACAATGTTGCACTCCTGATTGCTGTTGCTTTTCTAGCGCTTGGCGCCCAATAAAATCACGCTCTTTAGGCTCCCAAGCAATCGTCCAACTTAAATTAGATTCCAAAGGGGTTACTGTTTCATCCATGTCTGCACCATATAAATTCAATCCTGCTTCCAACCGCAAGGTATCACGAGCACCTAATCCGCAAGGGTGAATTTTAGCTGCTATTATTTTTTCCCACAATGCAGTTGCGGCCTCTGCTGGTAAAATAATTTCAAACCCTTCTTCGCCCGTATAACCCGTGCGCGCCACAAATAAAGGGCCTATCGTGACAGCATGAAACCGTTTCAAATCTAAAATAGCTTGCAAATCTGCGGCATTAAAAAGAGCAGAAAGTTTATTCCGAACTTGCGGTCCCTGTATCGCTAATATGGCAAAATCCGTGCGCTCCGTCAGTGTAAGCGAATATTTTTTCGCATGCTCATTAAGCCAGACCCAATCCTTATCACGCGTAGCCGAA
Source organism: Legionellales bacterium (assembly GCA_023265835.1). GTDB lineage: Bacteria > Pseudomonadota > Gammaproteobacteria > DSM-16500 > DSM-16500 > UBA4722. The sequence goes on along the minus strand of JAHFSI010000122.1, from coordinate 1,180 downwards.
TTGACAACCAAGCGATAAAAATTATCACTTATTTGATAAACGATCAGATCATCTACTATGCCACCTTGATTATTTAGCATACAGGTGTAAAACGCTTTGCCGGACGCTAAACGATCTACATTATTAGCCAGCAAATAACGAAGATACACAGCAGCTTCTTGACCTGTTACATCCACAACAGTCATATGTGATACATCAAAAACGCCCGCATCTTGGCGCACATAGTGATGCTCCTGCACTTGAGAACCATAATGTAATGGCATTTCCCATCCAGCAAAATCAATCATCTTGGCATTTGCTGCAAGATGCGATAAATATAAAGTTGTTTTCTTATTCATACAATTAGACCACAATACAGCGATTTCTTGAATCGATAGATTACACTATAAAAATGGATGGGTGTATGGCTTTTTTACGATTGCTTGTTCAAATAGGCTTGAGCTTAACGCTCCTGCTTTTTATTACCACTACAAAGGCGTTAACCTGTCCGAAATCAATCGACTTCATATCTAAAAAAGGCCTAGTTTATGGGTGGTATTGGGGCTTGCCTTCGGGTTCGAGTTTTGTATTAGGGGAAAGTTCACCTTCTCTTTATTTTTTCAGTCCTGGGCCTCGTGATGGTGTTTTTCCGCCTGATACATCTCTCATCACAATACTTTCATCTTTCACTGATAGGCCAGATGGAAAAACAACGAGCGCTATGCTTTTCTGCCAATACACTCTACCCAATGGAGCCTATTTTTATGTTCATTCTATTCATAAGATATTTTTCAGTCGAATAGAAAAAAATAGAATCATGCGGACATGGAAAATAGATTCAAAATCAGGTATCGACTCTATACAATATAATTGTACGACTACGGTTGATTCAAGCTCTGTTTGCGAAATCAATGTCTAAGATTTTCAATGCCAATTCTGGCAGATCATCCCGATTACCCAGCGCATAATGAATTAATAAATTCTTGAGTCCTGAAACTTGATTGACAACATTCAAGCCAAGGTTTCGAACTTGTTTTAGCATGATGTTGCTGCTACCAAACAGATGCTTAAGTCCATCTACAACAGTATAGAACAAAACCATATCGCTTTTGCGCCAACGTTCATAACGGCGCAAAGTTGCTAAACTTGAAAAATCTTGATTTTTCTTGCGAGCATTTATAATGGTTTCAGCAAGCACAGC
>JAHFSI010000048.1 GCA_023265835.1 Legionellales bacterium | reverse complement strand
ATATGGATTACTTGGAGAGGATGATAAAAACGAGTCCCTTGAAAATAGCAGACAAGCTATCGTTCAGCATAATAGAGAACAAGTCTTTTTTCATCTGGGGTTAATAGTGGATTCAATAGCCGAGAGTAATGATAAATTAAAACGAATACCGAGTAATGAACTCGATGAATTTATTGCATTAGCAAAGAACGATCCTGATATATTGCCAGAACAAGCAAGCCTATTACCTCTCATTGAACCAGTATCAAATTTTATTAGACATAAAGATATGACAAGTGATATAGGTTCTGCTAGCGAAATGATTTTTGAAGCTTATGCTTTTATTGCCGAGATAGACCAGCGAATAAGAAATAACAAGATAACTGCAGACCAGTCACTGGATTTTAGTAAGCTCATAGTCTCAAACAACATCCCAGGCCTAGATGAAAATAATTTTAATCAACTAGTACCTGTTATGGTAAATTGCTTAAAAAAATATAAGCCTATTACTGAAGGAGACCAAAAATATATCGTTGAAGGTGCAGAAAGCCGTATAAGTCAGCTTGATCAGCAAACAGCTTTTTTAAGTGCGAAAAAAGGCCAACTTGAAGAGAAAATTAAAAAAAAGATTATAGATGAGACCGTTGGCAATTCGCTTATACAAGAAATAAAGTCTGCTTTAGAAAAAATAGAAGCTGCGCGCAAAGCGCTAGTAGAGTTTAATAAGCGAATTGATCAGGAAAAGGAAGACAAGGCAGCCACAGATAGAATAACAAGCTTAAAAACCCAAGTTCCCCTCCTCGAACCGCCCACTGATAAATCTCCAGATGATAGAAACGCTGCTGCAACCATTCACTATTTACAAATCATGACAATAGATAGCATTCAGAAGGGTAATCCTACTAGAGAACACCTAGACCGTTTGTATAATGATCCCGAATTAAATCATTTTCTTCATAGAAAATCTTTAGAAGCTGAAGAATTAAAAAGTAACATTGAATGGTTAGAACCCTTGCTCGCCCAAGAAATAGCCGTCCAGATCATTCGTGAAAAAAATAGGATTTTTGAACCTGAACACTTACAACCATTTATTAAAGATAAAGAACAATTAATACGCGAAGAATTAAAAAAATATAAAGACAGTCCAGACATTCAGGCAAAAATAATTGAACATTGGATTTTTGTGATGGAAGAAGCATTAAAAAGACAAGACTTGATCGTAGCAAACTTAATTGATGACGCGCTCTCATTTGATCCAAGAAATGACTTACAAAATAATTGGGTCGATAGTGATAGCTCCCCTGCCTCCCAAAAAGTTAAAGAAACTCTTGAGGATAACAGACACAAATTCATCAAGCCTGCCACACCAGAAGAAAAGCTCGCAGGTCCTATCGAAGAAAAAAATAAACAACAAAAGGCCAGAAGTGTCTTAGCAAAAAATTTAAAAGAGATACGCAAAATACAAAACAAGATTGTAGATGATATGGATCTGTTCTCAAAAGAGTTGACGTCAGAAGTCTCCAAAAAGCGTGGAAATAAAGTTTTTCAAGAGTTAGCAGATAGATATGTTGACGACATGAAAAAAGGCAGAGATATTGGTACTCGACTTTTTCCCCTTGAAAGGGAAGAAAAAAAGAAAGAGGAAGAGGAAGCTAAGAAAACAGGAGGTCTACAATTTGTTATCCCAATCGCACAAGAAAAAGCAAAAAGAGAAGTAGCCGACCTTAAAGAGATAATAGATGACAGCCAAGAAATATTAGATGCTTTTAATGATTCTTCGAAATTTTGGAAGATTTTCGAAGCTTACGCAACGGGTATCTATAACTTTGAATGGATGAATAAGCTCATCGAAGAAAATCAATTAACTAAATTAAAAAGACTAGACCCGGAAAACAGAAACATATTTTCTCCTACTTACACCATTTTACCAGTACAACATATCCCTCGATATACACTCCAACTTGTGGCAGCAATTCAAAATTTAGAAAAGCTGGCAGAAGCATATGAACATCATGAATCTCCAGAAATTCAAACTCAAATTGCTCGATTAGATGCCCAAATAACTAACTTTAAAAATATCTTAACAGAGATAAATAAACGAGGCCTAGAAATCGACAAAAAAGCTGACATTCTACAATTACATCGAAATATCTACTATGAAGTATACAAAGACACTGAAAAATTATTCTTAGAAGGAAGAAGAGAGAAAGCAAGAAACCTTGTCAAGCCATTATTACAAACAGATACTCCATGTGAATTTAAGGACGCTTATGAAAAATTAAATACACTACATCAAGATTACAAGATAAATACCACTAGTTACCTCATAAAGCTGTGCAGGCACGAAGCCAATGTGCAAAAAGAACTTGATGCCAAAAACCCTAATCCATTAAAAAAACTCAATAATGATATTGCCCTTCTTTTTCTAGAATCTATAGAAGGCATCAACACAAAAACTCAATATACAATCATTGATTTTGTCAAAAATCATTTGTTAAAACCACCCCCTGCACCGCCTGAAGAAATCATGAAATTTTTAAATGGCATTAGTCTCACACGATTAGACCAAATGAAAGGCCACAAACTTTCACGTCGATTCTTAAAAACAATCGTCGCTGATTATTTAAAAGGCCAAGCAGATGAGATATTTCGGGATGCAAAAGTAGATGCTTCCCATCCCGCATCAACCGATACTATCCTTGAATATTTAACCGCATTAAAAGCAGAATGGGACACCCTGGATTCCGCGCTTAAAACGACCGATGCTGCTTACGAACATAATAAAAACAGACTAAAACTAGTCACTGACGCCATAGAAGCCATCAAGACTTTTAAAGAATCGAATGACTTAGTGCAAGAGATTCATCAATCGCTGATTGAAAATTTGCAAATGCTTCAAGACAGTGACATTCCGGAACAATCCAAGCGAACACTAGACGCCTCAGAAACAATCAGCACGTTAGTTCATGGAGAAACGCCAGCACCTTCTTCATTAATAGCATCTGGTGTGTTTACTCCAAAAGACCACAATGAATTTAGTACATTATGTAAAGAGCATTTTGCTCAGAAAAAGGAAGCTCTTGAAAGAGATATCAAAAAAGAAAATGAAGACACTAAGAAAATAGATAAAAATGATTTTATAAAATCGTTAAGTGATTATTTGAAATTCATAAAAGAAGAATGTGCAGCAAAAGATCTCCATCAAGGAATAGCTAGTGAATATCCAGAAAAGGAACCCAGAAACATTGCCATCACAAAAGCAATCACAGAACTTGCTGCATCGGATGCTGATGTCCAAAAAATATTAAATACATTATGTGATGAGTTAGAAAAAGACCCCCTGCATGAAAGCACAAAAGAGGCCATTGCCGATATTAAAAATATTATTCAAATATCAGAACCTTGTTTGCAGGCACTTGCTGCTGAAATGAAGTATGAAAAAGACATGAAGGCATTTGAAGAGCATGAGAAAAGAATAACTCTTGAAAAAAAATTGCTTGGCTCAGATGAGAAATCAACAGAAGGTGTTCGCCATGCAGTAATGAATTTCGCTTATCAAATGCAAATGTCAGAGATATTCAAAAAAAGACATGTTCCCGCTGCCGATCATATGAAAAAAGAAGAGACGAAAACCCAAAGAGATGAAATGATAAACAATTGGACGTATAAGGGATCAGGACCGACAACCGCATCGGACTTGGATCCAAATGGAAAAGCAAGCCTGGCTGGTCCTGTATCAACAGTTTTTCCAGACTTACCTGATGGAAAATATAATGAATTTGAAAATAAAATCGATAGGGAGTTAGACGGTGCATGTATACGTGAAGCACGCGTCGGAGATTATGTGCAAATTACGCTGACTGCAAAACCGAACGACTACGATAAGCTGTCTCCTGAAGATCAAACTAAAGTAGACATGTCAATCGCAGACACCATGGTTAGACGCTGGGTAAAAAGCCACGGCAATTCAATTGAAGAACGCGTGCCTATCTCTGAGGCCTCAAAAGCAGATGCAGGTATTATGAAAGCCATGATTATAGTTTGCAAAGCACATAATTTAAAATTTCGATTGCCCGCTGATTCAAAACATGATTTTGCCAAAAATCACGATTCACTTGATAAAGGCACTTCTAATACTCCTCCTGACTCTGAATACACGAAATTAAAAGCTCTTATTAATGATGGAACCGTACCAAGAATAAGAATGATCAATACTGAATCTAAAGAGTTCAAAGAGTTAGAAGCTAATGTTGAAAAATTAGAAAAGCATTATGAAGCAATAAAAGCTACTCTGGATTCCGACGACAGACGGGAGCATTACAAAGACCAAATTGAAAAATTAAAATCTTTGCTTAACGATGCCAAAACAGGAAACATCAGCGCCGCCTCACTCAATAAACTAATAAAAAACGTAGAGCAAAGCATAAAAGACACCACCTTACTAGAAAAACCTGAACCCCCTATTACGTTTCGAAGAATGTGATTTGACAAGTGTAGCTAACAAATAAATATATCGACTAACATCGACTAACCGAACAGTTGAGAACAACGTTAAATTTATATATACTCTGTTTGCAAAGTATTCTTTGGAAAAGCAGGAGATGACACAAGAAAATACAGTCGATCAGCCAGACAACGAAGAGTCGTCTTATCTGAAACATGGTTCGTATGTATTGCTTTCAATTTTCACGGGTATTGTTATCAGCTCTCTTTGTGCTCCCCTGGCCGCAGCGACAAGCACTGTCGTACTTATTGGCTTTGGCACATCTGTTTTTACTATGTTTGCTTGTGAAGCTAAAACAATACGAATTTATTATACCCGCAATACAGCATGTACTAATAATACTACCATAAGGAAATGTTTACTAGAAAACCCATCGACAATAAAAAAAGAAGATTCAGGTAGTACTAAAGAGCATCGCAGGCCGAAGAAGAAAACGCCCACATTAGAATCAAAAGGATTATCAACAATAATAGAAGAGGATTCAGATCAAAAGCCAGCTGAAGCAACTAGAGATCAAGCTAACGTTGAAGCAGTTACAAAAACAAAATTGGATACAGCTATACTAACCCCACGTCTTGCACTCCCGCGCTCGGGGCATCAATCACCGCCGCATTCAGTATTTGATAATGAGAAATTGCAACACCACGTCCCTGTTACCACGATGCAGCTTCCTAAACCGACCCAATATCAAACTGCGCCGCACCCTTACGCATCACTTCATTCACATGCGGATTTGCCAAAGCAAACCCATGAAATTTCGCCACACTCAACTGTAAAAGCAACATTTCTGTATCGGCGACAACCGTGGCCGTACGCTTCCCGGACAAAGAATAAAAGCCAGTCTCATTCAGCCCAATCGAAGCGCCCGGTTTTAAAGTAGCAACCGACTTATAACTCAACACATGGTCTTTAATCGTTGCCACACGCACATCTGCCTCGCCGCGAAGAATAAGAAACACATTATCAACAGGATCCCCTTCCGTCACAATCGTTTCACCCGCAGCAACCCGCTTTTCAACCAACAGACCCGCCAGCTCTTCAGTCTCTTTATCTGATAATGGTAGAAAACAAGTTTGTTTTTTGATCTGAGATTTTTTCAATTCCAAATTGATCACATCGTCCATGTAATAGTTCTCTCTAAGTTAACAATTAGTACAGTATAGCCACATAAATCTCGTGTTGAAAGCCAAAGTTTCTGCTGCTTAGCACAGGCTATACTAAGCATCGGAATGTGCATTTTTAAGTCATTATAAACTATAAATAGATAAAATTTGACCTATTTTATCTCCCCTGCCACCCCTAAACCCAACCCCAGTGGTAAAATAATAAGTACCAAATGGAGGGACATCTTATGAAAAATAAGCTTAGCTCACTCTGTATTGTCACCGGCATATTACTCAGCAGTAGTAGCGCCACCGCAGCCTATTATTACTGCGGCGGACAATGTGCCCCAGTAGCCGTCAGTTGCTCACAACCGCGTTGTCAATATTATGCGGTAAGAAAGCACCATTACACCCGACACCATCCTCACTACTACTATGCTTCAAAGCCTAGACATAGCTATTACAGTATTTCAACTTACTATGTCTACACCTCGCCTTTCGGCCCGGCACTTTGGGTGCCCTCATCCTGCTGCTATGACACAGCATGGATAGAAGCACGAGAATACGACCGAGCATTTTACGGCCCGTATTACGATGCAAGTAGTTATGGTTATTATGATGATTACGACATGGACATGCGTACCGGCGATGATGTTCGCGATTAAATAAAGCTACTTTGTCATTCCCGCGAAGGCGGGAACCTATTATCACTTGCCCCTCATCGTAAGCATTGCTTGATAATTCAATTGTCATGATGTTGTTTTATCTTTAGTGATATTTGCTGAATAGGTTCCCGCCTTCGCGGGAATGACAAAAGGGAAAGCAGAAATGACACAAGCGAAAGCGGGAATGGCATTAGCATAGCAACACCTTTTCCCACGCAAACAAATCCTGCACCGTCTCCCGTTCTCTTATCACATACATTTTCTCCCGATCAACCATGATCTCTGCTGCTCTCGGCCTTGCATTATAATTAGAACTCATACAAGCCCCATACGCCCCCACACCCGCAATGGCAATCAAGTCCCCTTCCGCCAAAGCTAACAAACGATTTTTGCCCAAAAAATCCGCCGATTCACACACAGGCCCTACCACATCATACAAAACCCCAGGCCGGTCTGAATGCTGGACCACAGGCAAAATAGGATGCCATGCCTCATACAAAGCAGGACGCAGTAAATCATTCATGCCCGCGTCCACAATCGCAAAATTTTTCGCGCGTGTCTGTTTTAAATATTCCACTCGCGTCAATAAAATTCCTGTATCAGCCACTAACGATCTTCCCGGTTCAATGATAATTTCTAAACCGCTCTCTTTTAATTTTTCACACAGTAGACGACCATACTCAGCAATCGCAGGCGGTGTTTCATCACGATAACGCACACCCAATCCGCCGCCCATATCAATCTGTTTTAACGTAATGCCCGCTCGTTTTAATTCTGCAATTACGGCCAACATACATTCTATCGTTTCAACAAAAGGGCCCAGTTCCGTTAATTGCGAACCAATATGACAAGCGATGCCGGTCAGCTGGCAATAAGGCATAGTCGCTTGGATTTTTTTATAAAGCGCAACCACATCATACCTATCTATGCCAAATTTATTATTGCTAAGCCCCGTCGCAATATAAGGATGAGTACGAGCATCAATATTCGGATTAATTCGAATCGCAATATTCACCCTTTTTTGTTCACGCGCGGCCAATGTATGTATACGTTCTAATTCCGATACCGATTCCACATTGAAACAACCCACGCCCACTTCGATAGCACGCAAAATTTCAGCGCTTTGTTTTGCAACCCCTGAAAAAATAATTTTATCGGCACGACCGCCTGCCGCCAATACACGTTCTAACTCACCCGAAGAAACAATATCAAACCCCGCACCTTGTGCAGCTAATAAATTTAATATCGCTAAATTTGCATTCGCTTTAACCGCATAACAAATTCGATGCGGAACTGTTTTAAACGCCTCCGCAAACGCCTGCCAATTGTGTATTAACGCATGCCGCGAATAAACATAACAAGGAGTGTGGGCCTGTGTTGCGACATCAACTAAGTTGACTTCTTCCGCATACAACAGGCCATTTTTATAAGAAAAATACGGTGACATAAACACCTTAAAAAGTAGGAGAACACAAGGCGCCTAAGGCTGCATCATAATTGGGTTCCGCTGAAATTTCCGGTACTAATTGGCTATAAACCACAGTGCCTTTTTCATCAAGGACTATCACCGCACGCGATAACAATCCAGCGAGCGGCCCATCCATCAAGACCACACCATATTTTTTACCAAACTCAGGATGACGAAAGGCCGAAGCAGGAACCACGTTCTTTAAATTTTCTGTGCCACAAAACCGTTTTTGCGCAAAAGGCAAATCCGCTGAGACACACAGTACAGTCACGTTTGGCATGTCATTGCATTGCTCATTAAAACGACGCATGGCCGCTGCACACGTTCCCGTGTCCACACTTGGGAAAATACTAAGCAATATTTTTTTGCCCAACAACTCCGACAATTTAATTTCAGACAAATCCGTTTTAGTTAACATAAAATCCGGAGCTAAACTTCCTTTTTTAGGTAAATCGCCCAATGTGTGTAATGGTTTGCCTTGCAATGTGACTGTAGCCATAGTTAGACTCCTTTTTATTAAGTCAGGCCATCATACGCTAACGCATAGATAATCGCGAGCTAACTGTTCACAAATGGCTAGTAGCAACCACCGAATAGTTACGTTATGATTAAACAAAACAAAGGTGTGAACGACTCATGAATCTAAACAAGTCCCAACTATTGCAACAAAAAACGGACATGGGCCTAGTTGAGTTTACCTATAAACAAGCCAAAATGAGCTTTATTGCCTCATGGATTTGCGCCACCGTCGTCTTGATCTACCTCTATTATTTTGAAGCCACCCCGTTTTTTCATATTTATATCTGGTACACTTTTTTCTTAGTGGTGACACTATCACGAACCATTTTGGTCAATCATTTTTTAAAGCAAGAGTTGTCTCAAACACAAACACACATTGAGCTCTGGAAAAACTTATTCACTCTAGGCGCTTTTTTAAGCGGTATCAGTTGGGGATTGGTTGGAACACCTTTTCTTTTACCGCAAGACGGCCTGCAACAAGCCCCAATGATGGTGATTTTGGCCGGGGTTTGCGCGGGCAGCGTACCCAGTTTTTCGCCCATTCGTCATGCCGCGCTCGCTTTCATAATACCCGCCATTGTCCCCCTCATTGTTTCTTTCGTCCTGACTCAATCATCAATATATTTATTTTTGGTGCTCACATTCACGGCTTTTTTATTTTATTTAATTATGATCTCAATTAGAACACATCAAATTATCAAAACCTCCTTCCAATTACAATTTGAAAATGAGAGCCTAGTCAACCACTTATCAGATGCAAAAAACCGGCTTGAGCTGGCCAATAGCAGGCTGAAACAAGATGCTACCCATGATCCACTGACTCAAGTTGCTAATCGAACTTTGTTTGAAGCCACTTTTGAAAAAGCCATTCAAAAGGCTGCTGAACAACATACGATTTTGGCTTTGCTTTATTTAGACCTCGATGGATTTAAAGACGTCAATGATACCCATGGACACGATGCAGGGGACCAACTCTTGCTGGTCATTGTCGCGCGTCTCAGTAAAGTATTACGCAATACCGATTTTCTCTCACGGCTAGGCGGTGATGAGCTGGCCATTATCGTAGAAAACATAGAAAACGTACAAGCTATCGCTGATGTGGCCGAGCGTGTACGAGAAGTGGTTTCAACACCCGTTATGCTGAAAGAGGCAGAGGTCAATATTCATGTCAGCATTGGTATCGCCATTTATCCTACCGATGGCAGAGACAGCAATACCCTGCTCAGAGTGGCCGACCGTGCCATGTATTACGTTAAAGACCACGGCGGCAATAATTATCATTTTAATGTTCAGCTTGAAAAACAATTGACTTAAGCTGCTTAGCATAGCCTCTCCCCTTGTGTTCGATGCCGGCGCGAAGCGACGGGTGAGGGGTGCTTTTAGCGGCATTTAATTGTGTTATTATTAATCAAATAATAGTTGAATAACACCATTTCATACTGTATACTCCTCCCCACGTTGTTAAAATAATACTTTTACAAAAGAGGATAATAAGTATGTCAAATCAAGTAGTTGCAGCACAGTCTTTTACAGCAGAACCCACCTATTTACCCATGACCGGTGAAGAAATTTTAGAAGCCCTAAACAACCCAAATCACCCTCTTTTTAAAGATCGTGTAGCAGCTGAAGAGAACATAAGATTAGCTAAAAAAGACCGTGCGGTGGCAAAGCAACTCTATCTTATTGAAAAAGAACAAGAACTTAAAAAAGAAGAACTTGAAGCAGAATTAGCTGAACGACGAAACGAAGCAAACAACCGATATCGTGAAAACCTTCAGAAATATTATGATGAGCAGCGGGCACTTATTATTAAAGAGGCGCTTGTCGCGACTACCAATGATCCACAACAAGCGGCTTATCATGTTGCATTAGCTTCATTTGTTGCAACAGTGAAAGAGCTGGCTGAGACAGAAGAAAAATTAACTCAATTAGAAGAAAAATACAGCGACCTGTGTGACGATTATGCTGAAAATCAATTAGCATGTGCTGTCAACTTTAATAACGCAATCGATACCGGTGCTACCTTCGAAATGAATGGCGATACTTATTCTTTAGATAAAGGTAAATTATCTGCAAGTGACAGACAGATTGTGGATGCACTACAAGAAAAAACAGCCAACTTGCTTGCAGATACAAGACTACCAGCAGCAGTCATGGCAGATTTGCCCCCCTGGGATCCTGTCAAACAACACAATGAAAACAATGGTGGAAGCAATGATGGGAAAATGCCTGTATTCATTAATCTGAGAAAAGAATTAAACTCAGCCCTCACAATTAGAGAGCTATTATTAAAAACACAGCAAAAAAATGCCATTAGAGCAGCGGCAAAGCAAGCAAATGATCTTCTAGCTCCATATCAAATGACTGCTACAACCCTTCAAATAGCAATCTCTCAAACAGGGGTGCAGATTCAGATTACTCGTGAACAGTGCGCTTCCTTGCAAGTTTCTGTGATGAAACAAAGAGAAAACCTAATGGGCAATCCTATTGCACAAAGAGACAGCGACATAATGAATGGATTTAACAACCTTGTTGTCACTAAAACAACAACAGTGACCCAGTCTATTTCTTTATCTATGTCCTAGTCCTCTGCTTAGCACAGCGTCATTGCGAGCGAGAGCGAAGCAACCCAGGCTTTTGGGCGCTATTAGAACCATTACATTAGGGTTCTAAAGCAGCGTTAAAAGCCTGGGTTGCTTCGCTCTCGCTCGCAATGACGATGTTTTTTGAATTATTCAACAAAGCCCCTACAAGGGGAGAGGCTGTGCTAAGCTAACCAACTACCACAAGCTCACTCTATTTTTCATTATAACCTTGACGCTTGCACACAAATCTTTTTATACTGGTGTGTGCTGTTACAAAAGACATCACATCAACCTCGCTGTTGAGATTCCATTTTTAATTGAATTGCTTATGAAAGGGAGCTTTATGATCAAGAAAACCAAGTTAGCTGGCGCTATATTAGCCATTACTGCGGCAAGTGTATTTGCTGTAACACCTGTAGCATCATTGGCAATGGGCAAGCACAAAGTAGATTGTTATGGTGTGAATGGTTGCAAAGGTAAAGGCAAATGCAAAACACCTGACAACAAGTGTAAAGGCATGAATTCTTGCAAAGGCAAAGGTGTTATGCCAATGTCTAAAAGAATGTGCAACAAAAAAGGCGGCACTGTACAAGAGAAGCAAGACAAGTAAACCGCAAACCGGGCGTTTTTTTAATAAAAAAATGCCCGGTTCATTTTAACATCCTCACTTAATTATGAAAAAATCGACTTACCTTGGTTTTGGTCTCGGTTTACGCCCCGATCATTACGAAACCATACTCGAACAAAAACCACCTTTAGATTGGTTTGAAATTCTCACTGAAAATTATTTAGTCGCCGGCGGAAAACCGCTCTATTATCTAGACCGTATTCGTGAACAGTATCCATTAGTCATGCACGGTGTTTCACTTTCCATTGGTAGTTGTGATCCCATTGATAAACACTATCTCCAAGAAGTAAAAAATTTAATTCAACGCATTGAGCCCGCTTGGATATCAGACCATTTATGTTGGACGGGCATCAATCAATTAAACATGCACGACTTATTGCCATTGCCTTATACCATGGAAGCCGTGAGACATGTCGTAGCACGGATACAGCAAGTACAAGATTTTTTGGGCCGCCAAATTTTAATTGAAAATGTTTCCAGTTATTTAACGTATCTGCATGCTGAAATGGAAGAATGGGAATTTGTCACAGAAATTGCGACACGCGCGGATTGTTTGATTTTACTCGACGTCAACAATATTTACGTGAGTTCATACAATCATGCGTTTGATCCAAAAGAATATTTGCGCGGCATGCCTAAAGACCGAGTGCAGCAAATTCATCTTGCCGGCCATTCTAATCAAGGCCATTACATTATTGATACCCATGATGCGCCGGTGATCCAGCCGGTATGGGACTTATATGCCATAGCATTGCAGCATTTCGGCGCTGTTTCAACCATGATTGAACGCGATGATAATATTCCTCCTTTGGCTGAGTTGCTGGCAGAAGTAGACCATGCGCGTGCGATTGCGAAGCAAATAACGGAGGTAGTGGATTTTGCGTGAGTTGCAAGGATTGCAAAATGATTTTCAAAATTATTTACTGGATAAAACCACGGCCATTCAAACTGCTGTTGTCGATGTTGAGCCGGTGCCAGCTGCGATACGACTCAATGTTTATAAAGATGGTTACTATTTACGTTTGTTAGAAGCCCTGCAACAAGATTATGAAGTGCTGCATGCGTTACTAGGCGATGATGAATTTGATCAATTAGCGCGTGATTATATTCGCGCGCATCCTTCTACTTTTCGTTCGATTCGTTGGTATGGTAAAGAATTGAGTGGTTTTTTACGGCAAAAAACAGACCAGTCTTGTCTGATTGAGATGGCGCAATTTGAATGGTTATTGACGGAAACATTTGATGCGGCGGACAGTGAGACCATGACTATTGAGGACATGGCATGCATTCCTCCTAAAAAATGGCCCCTTATGCGGTTTGTGCTGCATCCATCCTTGCGTCAGTTGAATTTATCAACCAATACGGTGCCTATGTGGCAGTCGTACAAAGAAAAAGGCATTTTGCCGGCTCCCGAACAAACTGATGCTTATGCGCCTTGGATTATTTGGCGCAGGGAATTGAATATTTTATTCTGCTCTTTGGCTCCGGCGGAACATTATATGCTTCAGACGCTGCTTGCGGGGGGGTCTTTTAAGATGCTTTGTGAAGGCCTGAGTGAATGGGTCTCTGAAGACAATATAGCAATGGAAGCGGCGCTGTTTCTTAAACGGTTAATTTTTGATCAATTGATAGTGCGAGTCGTATATAAATAACTTCCTGATTTAACTCTGTTTTTTAAAACTTCTATCATTTTTCGAGACTTTAATGTGATTAAATGTTATACTCATCAGCTCAAATTGAGTTTATTTATAGCAATCGTAATGCGGTGAATTATATACCCCCCTTCCTGACCTTCCCCCTGAGGGGGAAGGAATGTTCTAACAAATGCTGCTAGTACTTTCCTTCCCCCTCAGGGGGAAGGTCAGGAAGGGGGGATAAAAAATACATTCCAACACAAACAACGGGGAGTGACTTTATGAAATATCAACCATTATCGATAACACATCTTTCTATAATGTTAGGTCTTAGCATAACCGCTTTAGGGTCCTTCTTATTTCTCCCCAAAAAGCATCCCTCGCAAAACCATGCAAAAAGCTGGATCGCCCAAGAAATAGATTTAATTGAAGCCCAAGCCGGCAACCTAAATCCAATCGTGCTAAAGACCAGTCTCACCGCCTATTTAAAAGCACGCGCGCAAGGTTTGGATAACAAACAAGTATTGACTGTCATCGATTATTCTAAACCTTCCGATGAACGCCGCATGTGGGTCATTGATATGAAAAATAACAAAGTATTAATGAATACCTGGGTTGCACATGGAAAAAATAGCGGCGGTCGATATGCAACAAGTTTTTCGAATGCCTCCCACAGTTTAAAATCCAGTTTAGGTGTGTTTGTGACGACTAACACCTATTCCGGTGGTCATGGATATTCACTACGAATCCGAGGATTAGAACATGGATTTAATGATAATGCGGCAAACCGCGATGTTGTATTTCATGCTGCACCTTATGCAGGTGGTGATGTTGCAAGATCACGCGGCATGTTAGGAAGAAGTTGGGGCTGTATGGCTGTAGGACAAGATACGATCAAACCGTTGGTCAATGCTATTAAAGACAATACGTTAGTTGTTGCGTATTATCCGGATAAGCGTTGGTTGAGTGATTCTGTTTGGGTTAATAATTCTGTAGAAGCGTAATTAGAGTCTATATTAGATCAGGTCGTCATTGCGAGCGAAGCGAAGCAACCCAGTCTTTTTTCGGCGTTAAAAAGACTGGGTTGCTTCGCTTCGCTCGCAATGACGGCGAGAATAGTTGTTATGTAAAAAGAGTTCACATAACAAGTTGCTTTAGCCTGGCACCACCACCAATGGGTAGACTTTCTTAACTGGTTCTTCAGAAGATGACGGCATGCAACAACGAGCGAACATTCCGAGTTTAGAAAGGCGAGCAGGAGAAATACATGACCCAGTAACAACAGCCTTTGCTTCTTCTAAACTTTGATTCAAAATCGCCTTTTCTTTCACCAAATCACGATAGATTTCCTTTTGAACTTTGGGAGTTTCCTTCAACACTGCCGTTAACTTCTCCTCCTGTACTCTGGCATGATATCTAAATACAGACCATCCTACAGCGATGAGGAAAAGCAGTGTCCATGTCACAGGATTAGATAATGATGATGCAATCGCTGCCATATGCAAAAAAGCGGGCAAGAAAGGTGAAGTACAAGGTAGCAAAAATACCCTTCCAACAAACACAGATGACATGGTGAAATCACAAAGCAATTTGTACCTTAGACTATTAAAAAACTCGAACTCTTTTTTCCCTAGCCGTTCGAAGAAATAGCGCAGTGCATTTTGATTTTCCCAATTTTTTTGAGCTAGCAGATTTTTAAGTTCAGAAATATCGTTTTCAAATTTTGTAATAGCAGCTTTAAGTTTAAGTTGAGCAATAGCGGCTTCAAGGTCAGGTGCTGCCATAGTTTTGTCAGGATTAAGTTTCGCAATAGCCTCCTCAAGTTTCTGTTGTGCAGCAGCATCAAGGTCTTCGAATTCTTGCAAATTAATTTTTAAATCAACTCGCTCATCTAACGCACTACATTTATCTCTATATGCTTTCCAGGCAAATAATCCCGCCATAATGAAAGACCCTATGCCAAGATCACTTGCGAGTGCTGTACCGCTAAGATCAAGCGCTAAATGAAAATAATCTAATATTGCAGCAGATGATATCCATAATATATATTGTGTTTGTAAAAAACCTCTTAAGCAACCTATGGCTGCTTCATGGCGTGCAAGTTTTTTTATATTTTCTGGCGTTGGTTTTGATGTTGTTTCAAATGAAAGATTTACAACATCCTCCTTCATCTCTCGCTTTTTTAGCTCTTCATTTAGCAAATATTCCAACAATGAAGCTTGCTGAAATGCTTCTTCAGGTGTCTTCTGGGTGCCATCCGAGCGACGATGATTATACCAATGCCATGTTTTAAGTCCCATGTAAGTCAGAGCACTAGCAGCAAATGGTATGATAAAACTCACGAGAAACGAGCACCCTGGCATTTCATTGGCAAGGCTAGCTGTTAAGCTAACAAAAACAATCCAACCTACCCAAAAGTAGAAGGCAGAAAGAAAAATTGTCGTCCAAATAGCTAGTAAAAAACAACCCGGTTTAAACTCAGTCGGTATTTTTACAAATAGCTCTCCATTTTTATCTTTATCAATCTTCGCATTTTTAAATTTAGCAAAAAATTTTCTTTCTAATTTTTTTTCTTCAGTCTCATCTTTAGATTCTTTAGATTCTTGTATCTCACGAATCTTAGCATTTAAACTTTTGATGAGTTCATCCTTGTCAAAATTTAGCTGTTTTTCTCCAAGAACTCTTACTTTTTTTTGGATACTTATTTTTTTTTCCTCACACTGATCCTGATACACTTGACGCTTGATTTCATTTTTATAGTCTGTGTCACTCCAAAAACCACATGCTTTAGCAAGTCCCAGAAAAAAAATGACAATGACGCCTATCTCTGTTTCAACTGGGTGTAGAGCAAACCACTCAAGAGGCCCAAATGAGGCAGCTGCATGACTTTTAAGTTGCATATCTCTGAACCATATCAGCGGCCATCTATAAAATAATGTAAATAGACAATCAAATAGTTCTAGACAAGCAGCTTGCAGGTTAAACATAAAATCAGACGAATATTCTTGACGATATTGATCCGAATTGGGTTGACTACTTGATTGCATATGACTCACTCCTTTTTTATTGCTTATTGAGCAAATAGATCAAAATCAACTTGCTATGTCAAGTAAAAAAAGAAATTTATTTTTATGCTGTTTTATCTTGAATGATATTTGCGAAATGGGTTCCCGCCTTTACGCACTACTCGGGAAACTTATTTAAACAGGCCGAAGGCCTGAAATCCAACCAGCCTAGGGTCAAACGCACGAAGTGCTTTGACCCTAGGTTTAATGAAATAGCTAATTTAGCGCTGAAGGCGCGACATATGTCGCGCCTTCAGCGCTTAAAAACTATATCTTTTTCCTAGGCTTCGCGTAAAAGCACGCGAAGCCTAGGCTAAATGGATTTCAGGCCTTCGGCCTGTTTAAATAAATTTCCCGAACAATAGAGCGCCTTTGCGGAATGACAAAATAGAAAGTGGGAGTGACAAAGTTGTCACGATTTATTATTCAAAAGATAACGGTAATTGCTTAATTAGTATTTTCCATTAACTGTAATGTGTTCAATTCCATTAAAGAAAACCCCGTAGTTTTTTCAATAATAGATGGGCTTACTTTTTCTCGTAGAAGTTGTTTTGCTACCTCAAGCTTGCCTTCGACTTTTCCTTCTGCTTTTCCTTCTGCTTTTCCTTCGTTAAAACTACGCACTTTCAACGGACTCACATATGTCATGTTCTTTTCCCCCTCTATTGCAAATAGTGAATCATGATATTCTATCTCAAGTTCTTCT
>JAHFSI010000047.1:731-16915 GCA_023265835.1 Legionellales bacterium | reverse complement strand
TTTAAAACACACATTCTACTAAAAAGGCCTTAACCGGATCCCGCACAAATTTTCGTGATAAACCAGTTTTTTTGTTGCAATCACAGGACGAAAATTTTGCGGGATGACAGATGTGGTTAGCAAACGTACCGATTAACCGGACAGTAATGCGCTTTCGCAGGAATGACAATTAAGCAGCAATTTGCCTAAATGCGCTAAGACCCTGGCCCTGACATCCGACGAACCGGGCTAGGTTCTTCGTGTGCAGGAACTGGAGCGCTTGCACCCTCTTTAACTGGTTCTGCTTTTGGTGCTTTACCTGGCTCCATTTGCTTGGGCTTAGGTTGTTCGACTTCTACACTTACCGCTTCTTCCATTTTGCGGTGTTCTTCTGCGGTTGCTTTTGCCGCATTAGCAAATTGTGTTTCTAAATGCACTAATTCTGCTTCTGTTTCAGGATCAGTAGGGTGTAACGCTCCTTCTATCTCTGCATACACACTGTCTCCTACAGTCAGCGCAATGGCATGCTTCAACCATTCTTGCCGCTGAACAGGATCTGATAATTCTAGCCCTGCCTCACCAAACTCCTTTATTGCAGCAAGAAAATTTTCCGCGTGGAGAAATGCATATTGCTCAACAGCAGATAAAGATTCACTACCCATTAGTTGAGCTGCATATTTTGCTGCTCTGCCCAAGAGATCTTCCGATGTTAAGTTTTTGACTTGTTCTAAATGAAGCTTTTGTTGCATGGTTAATTTGCGGGCCAATTCTTCAATAAATTTGGTAGCCTCCACTGGGTCAGTAAATGCTCTTGCCAAATATCTATTAGCCTCTGCTTTTTTCTTTTCTTCATGAAAATTGACGACAGCGGCAAGTGCATTGACTGCTGAGTCCGCACCGACAAAACTAAATGCACCGGATGCTGCTTGTATTGGCAGCATGGCCTGTTGTGCTGGTGTTAAACTCGTATCTTGTACTTTATCGGTATAATGAATTATCTGGCCTGTCATGATTTCAGCGGTCAATTTTCTAATAATGGTATAGTAATATTCACTTAAATGAGTATTCTCCATAATTTCTTTTTTTTCATCCATCGCTACCCGATCTGACCCAGTCAGCTTCTCCAACTTGGCAATTTTTTCTTGATAGTCTTTTTTCATGTCATCAAGGACAGCAAGAGTTGCTTTATCTATACTATCTTTTATTTCTTCGGGTGTTTTTTCTTTTTTAGCCTCTTCTTTTTTCTTTTCTTTTTCTTCCAACATTTCCTGTTTACGATGAACCAATTTTTCAACTCGTTTTTCGTGTAACTTATCTTTGAATTTTTCGAATTGATCATCCAATTTTTCCATCTTTTTTTCTTTTGATTCGTGATAAAAAGATTGTGCTGTTCCGCTAGCATGAAATTTAAATAACGCATCAACATTCGCTTCATTCACTAACCCGCCTGCTTCTGAAGCACTTAACAAATGCCGCATCTCGGGTTTATTGATGATATCCCTAAGCAAAGAGAATATTTTATTGAACGATTCTTCATGTGATCCTTGACAGGCATCAAGAGCAGTTTTGTTGTCCTTTAATATTTTATCTATTGAGTCGCCCGTTAAAACAAGTTGTTCATATAACTGGAACAAATACGTTATTTGGTTTTTTATTTTTTCAATTTTATCTTTATCCTTCATATCTTCTAGCTTTTGATTTAACTCTCTGGCCGTTGCATATACTAAAGCAGTAAGATTAGCCCTCACCGCTATTTGTGCGCTATATTTTTCATTTTTTTGCGTTGGCTTTTTTAACAAATCCAATAAAGTGTTTTGTACACGTTGCATTTCCTCTAATGCAAGTGGTTTTTCCTGTAATTTTTGAAACGCACCTTCAATCATGCCAACGATTTTTTCAGATGCTTGTTGAGTTTTTAAATGATTCGTATACATTTGATGTAACATTTTCTGGTTTTTAATTTCTATGGGTGGCTTTCTTCCTGGAAATATTTTTTGTTCAAACGGATCCGTGAGTAAATGAGAAGGAGACTCTAATAATTTAGGAGCTTTTTCCTCAGTAAAATTGACCAAATTCCCTTCTGGATTTTCTCCAAACGCAGGGTCGTGAAAATCAAGAAGCGCCTGATATTCTCGCTCAGACTCTCTTGCAGATGTAGTCTCTGGTTTTTGTATCTGATCTAAAGTCAGGCGGACAAAATCAGCCTGGCCAATCACCTCTTCTTCTCGCGATGAAAATTCATCTAATATCTTTTGAAAAGTCGATCCCTTCTTTGGTGTACCTTTGATTTGATCAGAAGCATAGGGCTCATTTGCCGCGTTTTTTATGATTTCATCCAGCGAAAGATTGGTTGAAATGAGTTGACCATAGATAAATAGGGCCGTTTTTATATTATTGCGCTCTCTCTCATCTAATTTATGGCCCGGGCCTGCTGCCCTATCTTTTGCAATAGCATAGGCAAAGAAAGAGGCTGCGGCGGCAGCTCGTCTTTGTATTTGCAAGCCAACGATAGGATCTCTGTTGGGATTTCCACTCACAGACCATGCTTTTTTTAAACGATGGAAGATAAATTTAGCCGCTGTATTGGTGGCATCTCTTGTTTTAGCATGAAATATATTGTCTAAATCTTTCTGGCCTTTACTAACACATATAGCATTATTTAGAAAAGTTAATGCTTCGTCAGTCAGTTTCTTTTCAGCTTGTAATTTTTCCTGTTTTTTTGCACACGCGCCATGAATCAAATTTCCTTTTTTCAATTCAAGATGTGCCTCTGCTCGTAGCACTCTTTCTGCGGGTTGTTTTGCCTGCTCACTCAATTGAGCATTCATTCCATTAACAATGTTTTTTATTTTTATCGCATCAGCCTCGATCTCTTTTGCTTCACGTCTTATTTGTGCCAATCTTTCATTTACATTGTCTTCCTCCAATACCTTTTTCATTTTTGCCATTTCTTCTGTAATTTGAGGAGCTAATGTTTCTGGGGCATTATGGAAAGAAGCTATGTTTTTCTGTAGTTGGAGCAATGACCCCATTATTTCTTTTGATTTGCCCTGTGGACGCACCGCCGTTAAGTATGAAATTGCTTCTGATATAGCACTTTGAGTTAAATTAGGTGTAGGCTTGTTTAACTCCAAAAGTATATTTTGTAATACTGATTGTAATTTTTCTTTTGCTTTTTCTGACTTAGATTTCCATCCAAAAATTTTGCTCCAAAACGATCTTGGTTTTTCCAAGTCTCTATCTATCATCCGCTTATATTCTCTAATTATTATTTTATCTAAAATATAAGGTTCTATCGATTTTTTATCAATTTGATCCGGTGCTACCAATTGCATGGATTGTACAGCGGGAGGTAAAGCATATCTGACAAGCTTTTCTTTTTGTTGTTTTAATATATTGATTGCTTGATCTATTTCAGCAAGCCTATCCGCATATTTTTTCTTTGCTTCAGGTGTAAATAATTGGATGGATTTATTTTCGTGTTCTACGAATTCATGACGCGCATGCTCTAATTCGACAATTTGTTTTTCTATTATTGCTTGTTGATCTTTTATCTCTTTATCAAGCTGGTCTTTCTGTTGTTCGAACTGCTGCTTGCGTTCCATCTCACTTATAAACAGTTTCTGGACAATATAATTACCATCATGATTGACTGCCTTCGTCCTGCTATAATCAATGAGAATATTTTCTAATGAGTAAGCAGCATCCGGATCTTTTGCGTTTTGCACGGCCTTCATTGCTAAATCATATATTTCTGTCAGCCCCATCTCCGCAACTTTTTCTGGTTGAAAGAAGAGCGCGCGCAATGCTTGATCTTGTGTGTTCCCTATCGCTTTAACAATAGCTTTTATAAAATTCGCTTTTTCATTTTCGTACGCTTGAACACCTTGTCTTGCAATTGCTTCCTCATTGATGGTGCTGCCACCACTGGACGCCATGATTCATCTCCTGATAAAGTATGACAGTTTAAGTATAGACCACTAAGTGAACAATTCGGCGCTGTCCCTTATTGGGCTTGTAATTTATTCATTTTTAAGGAAAAATAACTTATAACAACCAGAGGTCCTATCAATAAAATGAATGTATTTGGTGAAAAAGATTTAACTGACAGTCCTTGCATAGGCATATGCAGCTCGACGAACCTCGGAGATGAGATTTGTATTGGCTGTAAACGAACGGCGCAAGAGGTCATTGATTGGAACAGTTATTCTGACCAGCAAAAAATAGCCATTAATATGCGATTGAGAAAAGAGACGTCAATTTTAACAGAAATGAATGTCACGCATTGGACGGCGCCAGTTTCAACGAACGAAAACGATCAAGCAATTGATGCAATAGAACAAGGCCGCATTCTTCATTTTCCTACGTTAGCATTTCAGCTTTTACCCGATGAAAATGAATTTTTGTCCCCTTCTTTTGCGGAGATCAAAGCTAAAAACATTAGTTTTGACCGCCATACTCAACGGCTGCGCTGTGCGAAATGCCCCGCAGAAAAATACGCTCGCTTAAAGAACATGCTGCAGCGTTTTTCTGAACAAGCAGAGCGGCTTGTCCATGGCCTGTTAACGCCTTATGCAGCAGCATTGCAATTAGGCCGCACGAGTTTTAGGCCCGTTGAAATTGCAGGCCGTCTATCTTCTTATCGTAAGGATGACACTCGATTGCATGTGGACGCATTTCCAGCCACACCCAACCAAGGACGTCGAATACTGCGGGTGTTTACTAATATTAACCCTAATGGGCAAGCGCGTCATTGGCGCGTTGGTGAACCTTTTGCAGAGGTCGTCGCACGGTTTTTACCTTTAGTTAGCAAACAATGGCCGGGCAGTGCCGCTTTATTGAAATGGTTAAGACTGACAAAATCTAAACGGACGGCCTACGACCATCTTATGTTACAAATTCACGATAGAATGAAAGCAGATTTGACTTACCAAAAAAAAGTGTCACAACAATCTATTTATTTTGCACCCGGTTCAAGCTGGATTGTACAAACCGATCAAGTCTCTCATGCAGCGATGTCTGGACAACATGTATTGGAACAAACTTTTTATTTACCGGTAACAGCAATGGTCAATCCTACGCTTTCACCTTTAAAAACATTAGAAAAATGGACGGGGCGTGTTTTGACATAAGACAAAATGTATGTGCTATTTATCCCCCCCTTCCTGACCTTCCCCCTGAGGGGGAAGGAAAATTCTAAGTTTCTTCAATGACAATTAGAACATTCCTTCCCCCTCAGGGGGAAAGTCAGGAAGGGGGGGATAAAAAGTATTTTACTCCAATTAACCAGACAACAAATCAACCCGTTCCCATGTTTCAGCCCGGCCAAAATAAGGCAGCCCAAAATAATTGCGTACCAGTAGTTTATTGCCTCGTTCAATGATACGTAAAGCACAGCTATATGTTTTTCCGTTGTCAGGATCGAGTATTTTTCCATTGTCCCATTGATGACGCTTTGATTTTAATCCAGATAAAATGGTCATGCCTAAAATAGGTTGATTATATTGATTGCCCTTACAAGCAGTGCAACGTTGAAGATTATTTTTTTTGGCAAATACTTTAATGACCTTGCCTGTCAATTCTTGATCGGTTGTTTTCCAAATTTTAACAATGCTTTTAGGCTTCCCTGTCGTGCCATCAACGATTTTCCAATAACCCTCTGGACTATTATTGAGAGGCTCCAGAGCATAGCTATGAACGAAGAGGACACTGCAAAGTATGCCAAGCAAGACGGACAACAGAAGATGATGTTTTTCCATAAAACTGTCTCCTAATCAGTGTTTGTTGGGCCTTATCGTTTCTTCGCCAAGTATAGCGTTAAGGTTTTCATTCACTTTTTCCACCGGCCTATTTCCATCTATTTCGTAATAGACCGGGTGTTTTGAAAGGGTTTCAAAGGTAACTAAATCATTTGAAGAATAATAATTGATTAATGGCTTAGTCTGCTCACGATAGACGGCCAGTCTCTTGCGAATAGTGCCTTCCTGATCATCAGGACGTTGTATTAATGGTTCTTTCGTCACATCATCCAAGTCTCGCTCCTGCGGTGGATTATAGGCAATGTGATAAACTCGGCCTGAAGCAGGATGTATGCGTCTGCCGCTTAACCGTTTGATAATTTCTTCCTCTGGTACTGTTATCTGGATCACAAAATCTAATGGCGTATGATTTTGATGTAAAATTCTTTCTAAATGTTTGGCCTGGTCTATTGTCCTGGGAAACCCATCAAGCAAAAAACCGTTTATACAATCAGGTTGTTGTAATCGTTCCTTCATTAATTGGATCATGAGATCATCGGAGACCAGGCTGCCTTCATCCATAATACGTTTGACTTGTTGGCCTAATGGCGAACCCGCCTCAACGGCTGCTCGCAGTATATCGCCGGTTGAAATATGTGGAACATGAAATTTTTCTGAAATAAATTTGGCTTGAGTGCCCTTGCCTACTCCTGGACTGCCAAGTAAAACTAAACGCATTCTCTGCTCCCTTGCTGACTAAGGATGAGGTTACCATATTCGATAATTTATTTGTAGCCCTTGGTCATCATCGGTATAGCTTGAGTATATTGATTGAGAACCTTCAAAGCACGTTTACTGCCTGTTTCATTCCATAAATCATAAGCCTGTAATGGCAATAAATCGGGAAAATCTCTGGTATCAGACCGTATGGATTGCAGTACATCCATCAAAGTAACAAACTGTCTGGCTAAAGAAGCATACAAATCATAACGTGTTCTAGCTAAGGTAGCATAAGCTGATTGGCCTAAGTTCACAAAATAACTGATTTTAACCAACCGCCTCTCTGCCATCTTGGGAAATAACCCAGAAAATAACAAACACTTGTCCCCTACCCCTCGCAGTATTTGTTCTCGCTGCCCCGCGGCCAACTGCAGGCCCTCCAGGAACTCTTCTGCCATCACTTGTTTGACAATTTCGGGTTTTTCCAGATAACGCATGAGCAAGAACACCAAATAAGCCTCGGTTTCTTCAGTTAAGACAATCGCACAATTTGCTTCCGCTTCATGTATAATCTCATGCCATGCGGCCATGGAAGTTGAATTTACCAATACTTTCATAGTGGTTATTCCTCTTTTAAGTGCTATCGATAAAGAGCCCGTCAGATTAAGTATAGAATATAATTTGGATTTTGCTCAATTTTATGAAAAAGATTATTTTTATCTCAGACTTGCATTTAGAAGAAGGCCAGCCTGCCATAACTAAGTTATTTTTGCAGTTGTTAACGCAAGCCGCTGAGGAGGAAGCTTATGCGTTATATATTTTAGGTGATTTGTTTGAAGTATGGATTGGTGACGATAACTTAACGCCTTTTAACCAATCTATTTTACTCGCATTAAAGAAAGTCACTGAACAAGGTTTAAAGGTATATGTGATACATGGAAACCGTGATTTTCTATTAGGTAAAAAATTTATGCGCTTGACCGGCTGTCAATTATTGCCTGATGAAAAAGTCATTTCACTCTTTGGTGTACCGACCTTATTGATGCACGGTGATACATTATGTACCGATGATATGGCTTATTTAAAATTTCGTAAAAAAGCACGTCATTGGCTATTTCAAAAATTATTTTTATGGAAATCGTTGACCAAACGTCAAGTCATCGCTTCTCGTTATCGACAAGCGAGCCAGGCGCATATTGCGGCGGCACCTGACCATATCATGGATGTCACTCAATCAGAAGTCGAGCGTGTCATGGTCAAACAAGGGGTACAACATTTGATTCATGGCCATACGCACCGAGAAGCTGTTCATACCTTTCAATTGAATAATAAGACAGCTACTCGTATTGTGTTAGGTGCGTGGCATGGCAACGGTAGCGCATTGGTTTGCCAACCTGATGGCAAACGTGAATTAATTCATATCACCAACTAATCCATTAGAATTTTCAATACAACGTGTCGTCTTTTTTTGATACATAAAGAAAAACAAAGTCGGCAGGACAGTGACTAGGATACCTGAAATAAATACTGATTCGTAAGAAACAATACTGCCTACATTAAGACCTTCAGGAGGAACAAACCCGACGATTAATGTAATAGCGCATCCTATTAGACCCAATAAGCATACTAAAGCGACCCCTACTTTACCGCCGGGGATAGCAAAAGGCCTGGGCACATGCGCATATTTATAACGTAGATAAATGGCCGCAATGAACATCATGACATACATGACCATATAAAGCTGTATATTCAGCGCTGTCAGCAACCAATAAGAACCCCCAATACTGGGCATCAATAAAAATGCTAAGCAAATAAAACTGACGATGACGGCTTGGGAAATTAATAAATTAGCCGCAACGCCATGTTTATTGACCTTTTGAAAAAAAGGCGGCAAAAATCCTAGTTGCGCTGCCTGTAATAATCCTTTGGCCGGTGAAATGACCCAACTGATAATGCTGCCAAAAGTACCCAGCAATACCATGACAGTAATCATGGGCATTAACCAACTCACATGATACGCGGCAAAAAAGCTCGTAAACGCTTGCATGACACCATTGACGAGGTTGATTTGATCTTTAGGTAGAACAATAGCAATGGCCAAAGAACCTAATATCATTGTCGCTAAAATTAACCAGACTGAAATGTACAGCGCACGAGGGAAAGTTTTCTGTGGGTTGTTAATTTCTTTGATATGGACTGCAGAAAGCTCCATGCCCGCAAAAGCGGTCATGATAGCCGTCAATGAGACCCAACTATTAATATGTGAAAAGGAAGGCCACAGCGTTGATGCGTTAAAATTCACTTGCAGTGGATGTCCTAATAAGACCCAAGCAATTGCTAATCCAATAATAAGGGCCATAGGAATGGCCATGCCCGTAATCGTACAAAAAGCTACGAACTTTGCAGAGACGTGAATGCCTTTTAAATTAATCAAGGTAAGAGACCAAAATATAACAAGAATGACGCTGATAACATAAAGCTTACTATGCACTAATTCAGGGTTGATGAGATAAGCAACGACCCCTGCTAGAAAAGAAAGAATAGTCGGAAACCAAACCAGATTAGCAATCCATTGTAACCAAATTGCCATGAAAGCACATCGATCGCCAAACGCTAATTTTACCCAATAGCAAATGCCTCCCTTATCTGTCCAGCTAGAAGCAAGCTCTGCAGAAACAAGCGCGCTAGGAACAAGGAACACAATCGCTGAAAAGATAAAAAAGAAAATCAGCGTGCTGCCAAATAAGGCAGCCGCTGGTAAATTTCGTATATTATCAACGGCACCAATAATCAACATCACTAAGGCAAAAGTTGATAATTTTGCAATTTGAGAATTACCTTGCATAGCGAACCACTCTCGTTTTGTTTAATTAAAGTACATTATAACACATAGTTGCTAAAATCATAGCGCTATTGGCTTATAAGGCACTACAAACCCTTGTAATTTTGTTTGCTGCTCGATTCGGGCTGATAGCTTTTGGGCTGAAGCTTGTTTAAATTCAGGCCCAATGTAGACGCGTGTTCTCACGGCGCCGGCTGGCGATGTGACTTCATGAGCAAAGGCTTTAAAACCGGAAGTCTTCAATTGGTCTACCAACCGATGAGCATTGGATTTGTTCTTAAAACTCCCCATTTGCACGACCCACGCTGGTTTTTTTGGATTGGCCGCATTAGCTTTAGCAACATGGCTGGCTTTTTTGACTATTAAGGTCTTATGTATATGCTTAGGCTCATGCTTAGGTTTATCTTTGATGGGTGTCACCACTGCTGCTTGTTCTGCTACAGCTTGAGGATGAGCGACATCATTTGCCTCTGTTGAAACAGCTGGAGCCAGTGCAGCGCTATCACCTGCGGGCGCGGTTGTATCAGCAACGGGTGCTGCTTGTCCTGAAGAGGGGCTTGGCGTTGCGGATGGTGGATTGACAGGAGCCATCGTGTTGGTCGCACTGGTATTTTGTCCTGCATCATTCGTTGGCAGAGAAGGTACAACTGGCTGATTATTAGTATTGGCATCAGCAGAGTTCCCAGCAACAGGACCAGCATTTTGGTTTGGTGCAACCGGTGCCGGCATGATAGGTGTAATACCATTGTCTTCTGCGTTATTAGAAGGGGCTTGTGCGGGAGCATTTGCCGTATTGGTATTGTTCTGAGACATTGCAGTCTGATTGGTGTCAGCAGCTGTATTTTCAGCTTGGACAGAATTAGATTGATTGGTATCAGACGCTGTGTTGTCCGATGTTGAAGAAGATTGCTGCTCAGGAGAAGTCAGTGCAGCGACTTCTTGATGTGACATGTCTCTTTTCCCAAATACAAAGGGAACCAAAACAATAACAAATGCTACAACAACGGAAATACCGATGATCCGTTGCAATTTCTTTTTTTCCATAATTTACTCCTTTAAGTTAGTTTACGACCCGTTGTCTCGTTAGTTTTGCTACGATTCTCGCTATACAACTCCGCATATCATTGCGACTGACAATCCGATCAATCGCACCATGATCCAGTAAAAACTCGCTGCTCTGAAACCCTTCAGGCAATGTTTCTCGCACCGTTTGTTCAATCACGCGAGGGCCTGCAAAACCAATCAAGGCCTTGGGTTCTGCCAGAATGACATCACCCAGCATGGCAAGGCTCGCTGATACTCCACCCATGGTTGGGTCCGTTAAGACTGCAATATAAGGCAAGCCCGCTTCTGCTAAGCAAGCCAGCACACAACTGACTTTGGCCATCTGCATCAATGAAATCAGCGCTTCTTGCATACGCGCCCCGCCGCTGGCGGTAAAACAAATAAAAGGGACTTTAAATTCAATAGCAGTGTTTACCGCCCTAACAAAGCGTTCACCTAAGCCTGCTCCCATAGAACCACCAATAAAACCATATTCGAAAGCTGCCGCAACCAAAGGAACACCAAATACTTGTCCACGGAGTACGACTAATGCTTCATTTTCACCGGTTTCTTTTTGGGCGGTAGCCAAACGGTCTTTATATTTTTTTAAATCTTTAAATTTGAGCTTATCAACAGGCAAAACATCTGCACCAATTTCAACTTTGGGCCCTTCATCTAAAAAATAATTTAAGCGTTTACGCGCTGAAATACGCATGTGATGCTGGCATTTCGGGCATACTTCTAAGTTACGTTCCAATTCGGAACGATAAAGGATGGCGCTACATTTATCGCATTTAGACCACAGGCCTTCAGGCACGCCTTTTTTAGTGACGGCATCGGTGCGGATGCGAGAAGGTAGTAGATTTTTAAACCAGCTCATAAGGTCAGGCTGCTCAACAATAAAAAGTCTTGAGATTATACCTGAGCATGACTATAAAAAGACAGCTTTCCTCTCTGGAAAAGCATATAAATCTGGATAATCCACTTTCACAAGATACAGCCCTGCTGCATCAGCTGTGACGGCTGCTTGGCGCCGGTCTTTGCTGGCTAATACGCTCTTTACCCATGCAGGGTTTTTGGCGTTTGAACCGACCGCAAGTAATACGCCAACGATGTTGCGCACCATGTGATGTAAAAAAGCATTTGCGCTCACTTCAATAATAATATAGTCATTTGAACGCAGCACATGAAGTGATTGCAGATGACGCATGGGTGTTTTAGATTCGCATTGGGCAGAACGAAATGCACTAAAATCATGTTCGCCAATCAGATAATTTCCTGCTTCTTGCATTGCAGCCGTATCCAGTGCTGCATAATGCCACGCAACGCGCCCTGCTAAAATAGCGGGACGTGCTGGATAGTTATAAATAATATAACGGTAATGACGCGCTAGCGCAGAATAACGCGCATGAAAATCCGTATCGACTATTTGGGCCCAGCAGACTGCAATATCAGGCGGCAATAATGCGTTAGTTCCCATTGTCCATGCACGCATGTCACGCACCGCACCTGTATCAAAATGCGCAACCTGCCCTGTTGCATGCACGCCCGCATCAGTACGGCCTGCACAAAAAAGTTTGATAGGCTCGTCGGCAATGTGGCTTAATGCTTTTTCAAGACTGCCTTGAATGGATGCGACCGTTTCTTGTGTTTGCCAACCAGAAAAATGTTGGCCATTGTATTCGATGCCGATTGCGATACGTGTCGGACACAAGTGCGTCAGCGAGATTTGCTCATACATGTTAGGCACGAGCTCTCGAATTTTTCATTTCTGATGATTTAAATCGCACATCTGTTTGGATATCTATCACTAGTCTTTTGCCTAGCTCATGTAATGCGTCGTCAATAAAATCCATTCTTGAATGTTGATCGAGATCAAGTAAGCGTCGAATTTGTCGTGCATCGCAATGCAATCTTTCAGCCAAATCTGCTTGAGTTACACCTTGATCACGCATAGCTTGATAAATAGCTAGTTTTGATGCAATAACTGGCGGCAACGCAATAGATTCTTGCCCAGGTTTTGGCTTTGAAGGCTTAGGTATATCTCTTCTTTCATCCAAGTAGCCAGACAATGCAACAACTAAAGCATCTTGAGCCCACTCTAGAGCATTATTTTCATCAGACCCTACGGTCATTGCTTCAGGAACATCAGAAAATTCAGCGATAATGCTATCACCATCTTTTGTTAAAATTACTGGATATGCTTGTTGCATAAATACCCCCATTTCTATATTTCTTCAAACTCAATTCCTAGCTGCTTGCAAATCTTTTTAAGGAAAACACTTCCTAACGGAGTTTTTTTATAAATTGCTTTACCTTCATATTAACTCTCTTGTTCTATAAAAATTATAGGACATTTTTGTCCTCGCGTCAATTATTTTTAGCACTATATGGATGAGTAATGCAGTTTTACAATATACAAATACAAAAGAGACTCAGCGTGTCTGAAGCTTATTTAAAACTACCAAAAAAAGCACAAGCCTTAATTCTTGGAAAATTATCTAAAAATAAAGATATTAAAAGAGATGCTCTTTTATTAGAAAAAGATATTTGGATATGCTGGGCATTAGAATTCTTATTTAAAATGCCAAATCGATTACCAGTTGAAATGGATAATGATGGCGAAACACTGCACCTACGCTATCCATCAGTAATAGAACAAAAAAGCGGGTACCTTATTGATAGTATACGCCTTGAATTTGGCGGCAGAAACCTAACTATTCCCAGTGAACCCATCACAATCACTGCTGATATTTCTGAATATGTAAAAGACTTGTCATTTCCTGTAGCGCAAGCAACGGTGCTATCGCCTCAAAAAACCTATTGGGAAAAACTCACGCTAATTCACTACGAATGCAATCGCTCCACTCTAAAAGATGACGCAGATCGTATTTCACGTCATTGGTACGATGTCGCAATGCTAGCCAATCATGATATTGGCAAACAAGCTCAAATGAATCGTATGCTCCTAAATGAAGTAATAAAAATTAAAAAGACTTTTTATGATTCCGGTTTTGCCCAAAAATATTAACATTTTTCGAGAAAAATCCAAAAACCATCAAAACTCAATGCCGGCTGCCATTGCTCATGATATATGACTGAAACGTATTTTCTGTTAGTAAATTCCACTCAAGCGAAAATTCAAGAATATTCAATTCAATATCCGATATCAATTTTGCATCAACTAAATGCCGTAATTCATACAAACAGTTGATATTTTTTTCTCGAAGAGACCAGATATTAGTAACATTTGAATCACACATACCACAAAATCCACGTTTAACATACATCGGAACATTCTTTAGTGTGCAACAAATTTCAAATGGATTTCGTATAACGTTTCCTTTCAATGAATACAAAATAGTTAATCCATATGAATCCAAGCTCGTAGTTAGCCGATCAATGCAGAAATTATTTTTAGAATCATCTAACCATTTTATATATCTTAACAAAAACTCACACAATGGCTTTAAAAAATGAATTGTTTTTTTAGACCATTCTTGCTCAATGGATTCTGCTTTTATTATATATTCATAAACTTCTCTAATTTTCTGTTCATAATGCTTTTTATTCTCTTCTTTAAAATGGCATTCCGTAACAATATCAAGATATTCATAACCTCTACGTATTTCCATCAATGCTAATTTTATTTCCTTTGAATAAGGAAAATTATAATTTAACTCATCTAAATAATTTAAAAGCTTTTCTCTATCAAACAAATTAATATATTTTTTTGTTCTATTAAACGCGCCCAGCAATGCACAATCCTTGCAAATAATCCTGTTTTTTTTCTCATTTATCAGAAAATTATCTTCTACTAAAAAATTACACTGATAACATGCTAAATTAAACCAATTTTTAAATTTCTTTAGCTTCTGTCCATCAGATATATACCATTGCCTTTTATCCCAATCAAATTTGGCCCCCAATGCTTTAACTTGATCCTTATCACAAAAAGGAACATTAAGAAATATTGTCATAATGGTCACAACCTAAATTTTAAATTTTTAAGAAAAGGGGCTCACCCCACCAACCAAAATCAAGCTAAATTTTATCTTTTTATAGATAACAGATGTATTTTTTTTAAATTATTATCACTTTTTGAATTTCTGGATAATTATACTCGGCTTTACCTACTTCAATAATTAAATTAGGCAACGGAATATATTGTGATTCACTGTGGGTATGTCCGCAAAATACTAAAAAACCAATTTTATTATTTTTTTGCGCAATTTCAAACAACATATCCCCAATGACTTTAGAACCAAAATAAGGTAACCAATCGTCTCCACTTGCCTTCCCTTGATGCAAGCAAGCTTCTTTAAAAGGTGGAACATGCGTCAGCACCATTATTTTCTTAGGAGCTTGACTAATCGCTTGCTCTAAATCATTTTGTAATTTCATTGCATCTGCATCAGCTAATTGCTGCATCTTTTCTAGCAATTGATATTTACCTAAAATTTTCTCTTGAAATAAATCAGCAATCATTCTGCTGTCACTGAGTACAACGCGGCTATTTTTATAATCACCCAAGCGACCATCCGCCCATCCGTCTTGCCCAATTAAAATTGTATTATTTTCTAATATTTGCATTCTTGATGCGGGCAACCAAAATAATTTATCGTTATTTTTAGTTAATTCTCTCATTTCGTTATGCACTTCATCAATTTGACCTCTGTAGTAATCGTGATTACCCAATACGAAGTAAATTGATTTATCAACGTATCTCACCATTTCATTTAATATACCGGCTAAGCATGGAGCTTCTGCAATATCCCCACTAATTAATACACCATCACATCCCGTGTTAACAATTTCTTGATAAAATTTTTGACGAGCAACATCATCAATAAAGTTAAGATGTATATCTGTTAGCCAAGCATATCGCATAAATTACCTGTTTATTATGTCTTTAATCTTTTGCTCTACTATGTTGATACGCCCATCAGCATAACTACCATACTGAACAAAATGCCCAGGAATAGCGCCCTTAAAAGCTGAGCTATTATTAATTTCCGTAAATGAATTAATCAAATGATCTCGCAACTCGCCATCTGCTTTATGAATTTCTTTAACTATCTCAACTCTACCATCTAAGATTGACATGATATCTTCAAAATCATGACTGGCATAATAGTCCGACTTACCTCGAGTCTTGAAAGCTTCTAATTTCGTTGCAAGAAAATACGGAGCAGTCACTATTTTTATATCTATTTTATCTGTTAGACGATGAAGTATTGCTGCAGCAATAGCTCTTTTATACCAGCGATTTCCAAATCCTAAAATATTTTCATCAGTAGGCATGACATCTAAAGTCACATCATCATAGAACCAACGACAAATGACTTCTTCTGATATCGATTTTTTAAATCCTTTCTTAGTTAACTTCTTTTCTAATTGATAATATTGATTCAACGAAATAACATCGACTATGCAGTCTACATCCACCGTATATCGAACATCTGGAAAGTCAGGATCAGTTATAAAAAGACCTGTAGTACATCCACCTAAAAATACAACATCGTCGCGAATTTCTCCTAACTTCGCTGCCACAAATTCCAACATTCTTAAGTTGGCCAACATTACTGATTTATTATTACTTTGCATGTTTTAATTTTTCCTTCAAAAGAGATGCGGCCAAATTACGTTCGCGCGGACGTCCTGACCTTATTGCATCAATTATTACTAATAGCTCGTAGAAAGATTCATCTGGGTTTTCGCGTAACGCTTTAGGAATTGACGAGTGAATAGGCGCTAAAGCAACCCCTCTTTTCTCTCCTATAGCATCTGGCCACACAGGTATTGGGTCATTACCAAGAGGAATCTTATCATGAAATATAGGCGCTGCAATTGCCGTTGGC
>JAHFSI010000047.1:0-721 GCA_023265835.1 Legionellales bacterium | reverse complement strand
GCCTAGCTTTACTGGAAAGAAAAATTTAACTCCGCTTACTAAAAATTCTTCTGCGGCATGAATATTAGGAAAAAGCTTGTCATCTTTATCTTTTCTTAATAATCCAGCATCGCCTAAGCGTTTTATGCCAGCATTAATTTCAGCCAAACTAATACATAATGCTTTGGCCAATTGGCGCTGCGACCAATCCATCCTAGGATTAGCCAATAGCTTTATTAAAATGATACAATCTTGTGGCTTTAACATCTTCAGTATCCCTATATTGTATAGACTGAGTATAACACAAGTGTTCGCTGTTCGCGAACAGGGAACATGCAAAATATGCAATAAATATAATAGTGGTAAATTTCGTTCGCGATTCGCGAACAGCGAATGATGAAAAACAACGGGATCCCGGTTCAATTCCCCCGTCAGTACGGAATTTTTGGGGGCCGATTCGGGGGCCTACAGAAAAACCACATTGAGAAATTTATTTATATACAATGAGATAGGCTGTTAATGTGATAGCCGCCGCCTCCACCAATTGATTAGAAATGAAACACCATCAAAGACCACGAAAGACCTTAAATTATCAAATACTTACACCAACTTTAAGCGATCTACCTAACAAGGTAGATTGTCTTTCATTGTCTTAAATTGGCCTCAGAAACGCCCGCAAAACGCCCGCAAATTGGATTTTATTTAGTCAAATGCCTTATTTTTTTGGCAATTTCGCGACTCT
>JAHFSI010000121.1 GCA_023265835.1 Legionellales bacterium | reverse complement strand
TAGAAGTGTAAATTATATTTTATTTATCAATAAGATGGGCCGTGTTGGGATCGAACCAACGACCTATTGATTAAGAGTCAACTGCTCTACCAACTGAGCTAACGGCCCCTACTGGGGTGAACGACGGGGATCGAACCCGCGACAACCGGAATCACAATCCGGGGCTCTACCAGCTGAGCTACGTCCACCATAACTTTTTATATTGTTCACACGGCAACTTACCTAAATGTGATTGCCCTGCACCTTCATGAACAACGGCTTGTCCTCGCGCCTGACAGGATTCGAACCTGTTACCCTCAGCTTAGAAGGCTGATGCTCTATCCAAATGAGCTACAGGCGCATTCATAAATTTTAGTATCTAAACTGATCGGGGTAGAGGGATTCGAACCCCCGACATCCTGCTCCCAAAGCAGGCGCGCTACCAGACTGCGCTATACCCCGATTTATTCCCTCATGCACAGTAGCACATAACGGCTTGGCATCATACTCAACGCTGCAATCACAGTCAATTTCTTTAATATTTATCGACCAAAACGCGTTTGGGGCTTAGTCATTTATGGCAAAAGAAATTGCATTTTTGGAGTGTAAAGTGTAATAAGTATATACTCTGAAAACAGCACAATAATTATCTGGAACAAACATTATGACCGCCCAACTCATCGATGGAAAAGCATTAGCAAAAAAAATACTCACAGAAATACGCGGGGCTGTCTCTGATCGATTACAGCAAGGGCAACGGGCGCCCAGTCTGGCAGTTATTTTAGTGGGAGAAGATTCTGCTTCACATATCTATGTACGCAATAAACGCCAAGCTTGCAAAGAAACCGGCATCCAGTCGGTTTATCATCCATTGCCTGCCACTGTTTCTGAAGAAGAGCTGAGAGAGCTGATCCAACAATTAAATGCCACACCTACAATCGATGGAATACTACTACAGCTGCCGCTGCCTGCTCATATTGATAGCGACAACTTATTGGAGCTGATTGATCCATCAAAAGATGTGGATGGCTTTCATCCTTACAACCTAGGCAGGCTGGCACAACGCCGTCCTTTGTTACGCCCATGCACACCATACGGCATCATTCTATTATTAGACAGCATTCGGGAAACTTACAAAAATCGTCATGCGGTCATTGTGGGTGCATCCAATATTGTAGGTCGTCCTATGTTGTTAGAGCTGTTGTTGGCCGGCAGCACAGTCACGCTGTGTCATCGTTATACTGAAGACCTTAATTATTTTGTATCACAAGCTGATATTGTCGTGTCTGCAGTAGGCCAACCCGGCATTATCAAAGGGGACTGGATTAAACCCGGAGCGACAGTGATTGATGTGGGAATTAATCATTTGGCAGATGGTTCTATTACAGGAGATATTGAATTCGACAAAGCCAGTGAAAAAGCAGCTTGGATTACGCCCGTTCCAGGTGGAGTAGGGCCTATGACTACAGCCGTTTTGATGAAAAATACGTTAATAGCCAGCATGCGGGACAATACCAGCACCTCACCTGATTAACCCTTATTGCTCCCCGCGCTTCACATCAGTATACTCTCTTACTCACACTCATTCTCAGGAACGAGAATGGGCCACATTGAAAGGAGATCGATCGTGGAAAACAATGCGAAAGTCATTGCTGTCAAAGTCAATAAAAGTTTGGATAATCTAGGCGTACCCGTTAACAGCAGAGAAAGAGCCAATATTCTCAGCAAAATGTTATCGATCACAAAACCGCAAGCTTGGGGCCTGCTTGAAGGGCTTGCTTTTCCTGATGTCATCGTATTAAAAAAATTAGCTAGCGAACTTGAAATCAAGGTTTAATGCGAATAGCGATTAAAATAGCTTTGTGATTGCTGTTTTGCTGCATTGATGTCATCTGCGCTCATGGCTTTGGCTAGTTCGTCACGCATCTTCAATGCTGCGTCTCGTACTTGATTGTCGCTAGAAGTCGAGGCTAAGTCTAACCAGGTGTAAGCTAATTTATTATCTTTAGGAATTCCTTGGCCTTGTGTATACATCACACCTAACAACAGTTGCGCATTGTCCATCCCCTGCTCGGCCGCTTTGCTATACCAATAGGCGGCAAGCTGTGTATTACTCGGAATACCCGTGCCTTGTTGATAAAACAAACCCACCATATATTGGGCATTGGGCAGCCCTTCTTTGGCAGCAGCGTAATACCAAGTAAATGCTTGACGATTGTCTTTAGGTACACCTAGGCCGTTTTGAAAAATATAACCCACAGCAAATTGGGCCTCAGCAAAACTTTGCTCTGCTGCTTTCATGTACCATTCCAAGCCTTTTTGTGGGTTCTTAGCACCGCCAATCCCGTTCGATGTGAGATATCCCATAAAATATTGCGCGCGGGGTAGGCCTTGTTGGGCGGCTTCCATCAATGGCAAAAAAGCTGATGCGAGGTTGGCTGTGGTTCCTTGGCCCGTATAATAAGCAATGCCTAAATTATATTGGGCTACAGCAAGCTTTTGATCAGCTGCTTGTTTATACCAGTTTAAGGCTTGCGCTTTGTCTAAACCAACGCCTTGTCCTAGACTGTACATCAGCCCAAGCATAAATTTTGCTTTGGCTGAGCCGCGTTGAGAAGCCAAGTTAAACCAAGTAAATGCTTTACTATAATCTTTCGTTTTTTCAGCTTCCGCATAATACATCAATCCGAGATTATATTGTGCTTGCGCCACACCTTGCGTGGCCGCTTTGGTATACCAATTTTGGGCAGCCGTTAAATCCTGGGTGACACCATAACCATGCGCGTACAGGTAACCCAACATGTATTGGGCTTGTGCGTTGTTTTTTTCTGCGGCCTGATTGAATAAAGCAACTGCGCCCGTTAAGTCTTTGGCCACACCCATGCCGTCATAATGCATCATGCCAGATGCAAATTGTGCCGCCGGCAATCCTTTGTCGCTTGCTTTACTATACCAAGCAGCAGCAAGGTCATTGTTTTTGGGAACACCAAAACCATTTTGATAAAGATACGCTAACATGTACTGTGCAACAGGGATGCCGGCGTCTGCATAACGTTGATAGATTTCTAGGGCCTTGGCATATTCTTTGTTTTGTACGGCCATGAATGCTTCTGGTAATTTTTGCGCTGCGGCTTGGGTTTGAAAATAAGAAACTGCTTGATTATCCGCGGCAAAAGCGGGAACAGATACAGTCCATGTTAATGTAGCGGCAATATAAACAAGGTGGGTCCATTTTTTCATGTTGGTGTCCTTAATTTTTAATTACGCTTTTATTTTCATCTCTACTGCAACTGCCTCTAACACGAGTCGCAGTGCGGCAATGACTTGTTCAATTTGCTCTTCCGTAATAATCAAAGGCGGCGCAAAACGAACGACAGTTTGATGGGTTTCTTTGCTTAATACGCCTTCTTTCATCAAACGTAAACAAATATCTCGCGCGGAACAATAGCGTGGATTAATGCTTATACCCAGCAGCAATCCTTTGCCTCGCACATCATCAATTAAGGGTGATTTTATTTTTTGTAATTGATGCAGCATATACTCACCCATTTTGGCGGCACGAGCAATGAGATTTTCATCGATTAACACCTGCAGTGCGGCCAATCCTACCGTTGCTGCCAGCGGATTACCGCCAAAGGTACTGCCATGGTCTCCGGGCGTAAAAACATCCATCACTTCTTGACGGCTTAAAAAAACAGAAACAGGCAGCAAACCGCCGCCTAATGCTTTTCCTAAAACTACACCATCCGGCTTGACGCCTTCATGTTCTGCAGCAAGAAAACGGCCTGTACGGCCAATGCCGGTTTGAATTTCATCGCAAATCAATAACACATTATGTTGTCGGCAGAGTGCCGCACATTTTTTTAAGTAGCCTGTTGGCGGAACAATAATACCGGCTTCACCTTGAATGGGTTCTACTAAAAAAGCGGCTGTGTTTGGAGTGATGGCCTTTTCAAGTGCTGCCGCATCACCGTAAGGCACTAGCTTAAATCCAGGTGTCAGCGGGCCAAAGCCAGTGCGGTACTGCGCTTCAGAAGACATGCTCACAATCGTTGTCGTACGACCATGGAAGTTACCTTCACAGACGATAATTTCTGCTTTATCGTGCGGAACTTTTTTGATGGTATAAGCCCATTTACGTGCTGCCTTTAGCGCCGTTTCAACGGCTTCGGCGCCTGTGTTCATAGGCAGGGCCTTGTCTTGCCCAGTCATCTCACAAATCTTTTTTAAAAACAGGCTTAATTTATTGGTATAAAAAGCACGCGATACCATGGCCAGGGTCTGCGCTTGCTCAGTCAATACATTGACTAACTTTGGATGACAATGTCCATGGCTCACCGCAGAATAAGCACTCATCATATCAATATATTGTTTGCCGCCATCGTCCCAGACATAGACGCCCTCACCACGAGTCAACACCACTGGTAAAGGCTCATAATTATGAGCACCGTAGGTACGTTCTTGTTCGATAATAGGATGCATGGCAACACCAATATCTAAATAAAAGGATGAACCATCTTACTGCGAATTTGAATAGAAAAGAACACGAGGGAAAAATAAAAGGGTATTTTTTTTAGAGCGTCTCTAGAAACCCTCTTAACTAAACCAATGGAGACCTCTGTTACGCTTTAGGCTTTCCTTTCTCGAAGGACCTGCTCACCACGTCCCAAGTCGGCCTCCCATCATATCAAGTGCGCGGTTCCGGACGAACCTCTATCAAAAATACCCACTATCATTATAGGAGGAATTGTGCAATTTGCAACCTACAGGGCTGTAAAAATAATGATCTTTTTGATTGTATTGAGAATATATTTTTACACCCCCATTAAGCTGCTTTATCTAATGGCTTCACTTTAATTTTTTTTGATATCTTACTAATTTTCCAGGTGTCATATTGCGCTTGAATGTTGATCCACATATTAATACTTGTTCGCAATAATTTTGATAAACGCAATGCCATCTCTGGACTAATACCAGTATGACCATTTAATACGCGCGATAAAGCGGTGCGTGATATGCCAAGCTTAAAGGC
>JAHFSI010000120.1 GCA_023265835.1 Legionellales bacterium | reverse complement strand
TCCATGAATCAAAATAATCTTTTTATTTCAATAGCGGGCTTGTATTTCGATATATTGGCAAACGAAAAACGAACCCTGTTACTAGAAAAAATTAAGCTTTAAAAACATGTCAAGATTTTTTGTGGTTTTTTTTACGGAGAGAGGGTGCGAGCAGTTACGGAATTTTAATGAGTCAAGGATTGAGGATGAGTATATTAAAATCAAGCCGGAGACGTGGGAAGACTTGTTAAATCAGCTTGCGTGGGCAGCATAATTGGCCAAAGTTGAGGTTATTCCATATTTAAAAATAAGGATGGAACATGCCCCGCTTTTCCCATGGTATGACTTGCAAATTTTTTCTTAAGCGGAGTACATTGATCAAAGCTAATCATTCCCGCTTGACGTGCCAGGTTCACAGGAAATAAATCTTTTGCAAATAATTCAGTAAGCCCATGCGATAAACGCCGGCTGAAAGATTGTTGTAAAGAATCTAATGGCAAATTCATTAAACATTTTTTCAAAGACGATTGCTTCAAAAGATAATCCGTCAAAGCAGCCACTTCATAGAGTGCGATATTTAATCCTTGAGCAGCAATGGGATGCAAAGTGTGTGCAGCATTGCCAATGAGCAATACATTTTGTTTAAGCTGTTGTTGTACTTGCTGCATTTGTAATGGATAAGTCGCTCGTTTGCCTATCTGCAGCATACGCCCTAAACGATACCCAAACTGCTGTTGTAATTGCTGTAAAAAATCTGATGGAGTTAATTGCATTAAGTGATTGATATGCGTATTTGAAGATGTCCAAATAGTTGCGACACGATTATCGGCCAAAGGAAGCATGGCAATGGCCCCTTCTTTTTGGAACCGTTCATAAGCCACATGGTTATGGTGGCGCGCTAATTCCGTCACAGTGACGAGCGCGCTTTGTTGATAATCTATGGTTTGTGTCTGAATTCCTAATAACTCACGTACTGTAGAATAGCTTCCATCAGCGCCGATAATAATATCTGCCTGATAGATTTCTTTTCCTGCGGCAGTATCAAAAGCCAGTGTTGATGTTTCCGTATCTGGTGTGATTGCTGTTAATAAGGCAGGACAAATTATTTTTACATTTTCTCTGTTGGATAAAGCAGCAAAAATGGACTTCACAATAGCGTTTGCGGGAACAACATGGCCTAATGTATCTACACCCAGCTCTTGCGCCGCGATACGAGTGATGCCGAAATGCCCTTGATGTGAAACATGAATTTGTTGGATCGAGGTTGCATCGGCTGCAAGCGCCGGCCAAAGGCCACTGTTCTTAAACAAGCAGCAGCTTCCCGCATTTAACGCAATTAAACGGGCATCTTCGATTTTTTTTTCTACGGCATCGACCAATGCAATTTGCCACGGCCCTTTGCTTAAGGTATAAGCCAATGCACCGCCGACAATGCCTCCGCCAACGATGATGATATCAAATTCACGATAAGTGCCCGCCAAAATTATTTTCCCATAATCGTTTCAATATCGTTAATCATTTTAGGTGCGCCATCGCTTAATACATCATTGCCTGTCGCTGTCACCAACACATCGTCTTCAATACGCACGCCAATGTTGTGCCATCGCTTAGGCACATCCGGCATACCTGCTGGAATATAAATCCCCGGCTCTACGGTGAGTACCATGCCGGGTTGTAGCCGGCGCCATTTATCATTTAACTTGTAGCGGCCTACATCATGTACATCCAGTCCTAACCAGTGGCCCGAGCTATGCAGATAAAATTTCGAATAGGCTTTCTTTTCAAGCAAGCTATGCAGTGGCCCTTTTAATAATTTGAGATCGATTAATCCCTGTGTGATGACTTTAGTAATAGCATTTTGTGCTGCACACCATTCTGCGTTTGGACGTACTGCTTTGATTCCAGCTAATTGGGCCGCCAATACAATTTCATAAATGGCACGTTGCTCCGCGCTAAAACGACCATTGGCTGGAAAAGTCCGGGTAATATCAGATGCATAATTTTTATATTCACAACCCGCATCGATTAACACAATGCTTTTATTTTTGATAATACGATTATTATCGTTATAGTGCAGTGTGCAACTGTTAATGCCGCTGCCTACAATGGATGTGTAAGCAGGATAACGCGCACCATTGATTTGAAATTGATACATCATTTCTGCTTCAAGCTGATATTCATTCATGCCCGGACGACACATTGCCATGGCATGAATATGTGCGGCAGCGGAAATTTCAGCGGCTTGGCGCATCAACGCAATTTCGGCAGGGCTTTTAATAAGGCGCATTTCATGCACTGTCTTAGTGATGTCTACCAATGTCAATGGCGATTGAATGCCGCTGCGGATTTTTCCACGAATCTTATTCATGGCATTCACCAAGAGTGAATCAAAGGCAGCATTAGAGCCTAACGTATAATGTATTTCTTCGCGCCCAAGGAGCAATTCAGGTAGTTTTTGAGCTAATTCTCCAATGGGATAGGCTTCATCCGCGCCCACTATGCTGCAAGCACCCGCTTGGCCCGCGCGTTTGCCAGTCCAAATTTCTTCATCGCGATTACGGGGGCGATTAAATAAAATAAACTCACCGCCTCGGCGTTTTGGTGCTAAAAGAGCGACTGCTTCAGGTTCTTCAAATCCAGTTAGATAATAAAAATCACTTTGTTGGCGGTAAGGATAATCTGCATCTCCGCTGCGAGGCAATTCCGGCGCGGCAACCAAAATCATGATTCCAGTAGACCCTATTTTTTGCATCACTTGTTTGCGTCGTTTGGCAAATTCAGACATTTTGATCACAAGATATCTCCTAGTGCAGCAAGGTATTTTTTTGCGATGATAACGCATGAGATCGAATGGTATTAAAAATCATTAATGCCGTGAGCCGTACATATTCCACCAGCTCAAAATAAGCGGTTTCATCTTCTTCATTTTCAGCGACATCGCCAAAATTAACTTGAGCAATTTCAGTCAGATCATTCAGCGCTTCAGTGACCTCAGGCGCGGGATGTTTTTGCAAGGGGGTTGGCGATTCAGCTATTCCAATCAAAAATCCCTGGCACCACAAACCCAGTGCTTCCGCTCGCGCATTAAGGTCTGTCTTATCATCTGGAAGAACCAAGCTGAATTCAAATGAAAATTGTTGAAAAGCATGATAGCTTGCTTCATAAAGATCAGTCAAAACGGCATAAAAAGCTTTGTTGTTTTTGTCATTCGGCAAAGATTTTTCACATATGCTCTCTATTGTTTTACGATCCAGCGAAATGCAAAGGTGGCCACAAAGTATTCCATGCGTGAATGATGGATGATGGTTAGACTTGGCCTTCTTAAAAAGAGCGGCTAATTTTTTATAACTGGGCAAAGCGGTTGGCGGGCTCATATCTATAGCTTCTTTTCTGAAAATGACATGTTAACAGGAATGATATAAAAAAACATGTTAAAACGCTGCCCATGCGTTTACAATAACCCGCTCAAATGAAAGACAGGAACAGTTAGCGTATGTCAAAACAAAAAATAGAACAGTTGCTCCAAACTGCGCTGAATTCTCTTGTTCAAACAGGCCAAATCACTGGAGATTTACCTAAAATTCAGGTGGATGCAGCTAAAGACAAGCAACATGGTGATTTTGCCTCTAACATTGCCATGCTGCTGGCAAAACCATTGCAGCGTAAGCCGCGTGATATTGCTGACCTGTTGGTGAAAGCCTTGCCTGAGTCCTCTTTAATTGCCAAGGTCGACATTGCAGGCCCCGGGTTTATCAATTTTTATTTGACTTCAAAAGCTTTATACAGTGTTATCAACGAGATATGCGAAGCAGGCAACCAATACGGGCGCTCTAATGTAGGCCAAGACAAACGCATTTTGCTGGAGTATTTGTCAGCAAATCCAAACGGGCCGCTACATGTGGGGCATGGGCGTCATGCCGCTTATGGCGCGGTTGTCGCTGATTTGTTAGAGACAATCGGTTACACAGTACATCGAGAATACTATGTCAATGATGCTGGCCGTCAAATGGATATTTTGGCCGTGAGCACCTGGCTGCGCTATTTAGCATTATTGGGCGAAACAATTGCTTTCCCAGTCAACGCTTATCAAGGCGATTATGTCATTGAGATAGCCCAGCAATTAAAACGAAACAATGATCGAAAATTTTATATCGCTGCAGATCAAGTTTTTCATGGCCTGCCATTCGATGAGCCTGCCGGCGGTGATAAAGAAATTTATATCGATACTCTCATTGCACAAGCCAAGCAGTTATTGGGCCAGGAAAAATATCAGATAATTTTTGATACGGCCTTAAACTTTATCTTAAAAGATATCCATGATGATTTGGCCGAGTTTGGTGTGCACTACCAAAATTGGTTTTCTGAAAGAGAATTTGTGAAAACCGATGTGGTTGATCGAAACATTAAAGAATTACAAGCGAAAGGATTAGCTTATGAGCGTGAAGGCGCTCTTTGGTTTCGCTCTACCGATTTTGGCGATGAAAAAGATCGTGTGCTGGTTCGCAGCAATGGCCAACGTACCTATTTTGCCAATGATTTTTCGTATCATATCAATAAATTTGAACGCGGTTTTGATTATGCCATTGATAT
This sequence comes from Legionellales bacterium, assembly GCA_023265835.1. Lineage (GTDB taxonomy): Bacteria > Pseudomonadota > Gammaproteobacteria > DSM-16500 > DSM-16500 > UBA4722. Next base: position 444 of record JAHFSI010000120.1, on the reverse strand, counting down.
TTTTGGCGCAGACCATCATGGCTATGTGCCGCGCATGCAAGCTGGCATGCGAGCGCGAGGCATTCAACCTGAGCAATTGACTTATCTCTTAGTCCAATTTGTTACGCTTTACCGTAATGGCCACCAAGTCCAGATGTCAACACGCAGTGGTTCATTCGTTACATTGCGTGAATTACGCACAGAAGTCGGCAATGATGCCGCACGTTATTACTATGTGATGCGTAAGTGCGAACAACATATCGATTTTGATTTGGATTTAGCAAAAGCACAATCCAATGAAAATCCCGTTTATTATATTCAATATGCGCATGCGCGTATTTGCAGTGTGTTGCGTCAGTTGGATGAAAAAGCCCTGCAGTATCAACAAACCGAAGGGCTGCAGCAGCTTGCACGTTTGATCGAGCCGCAAGAATTACAATTAATGGGAACGCTAGGACGCTACCC
>JAHFSI010000046.1 GCA_023265835.1 Legionellales bacterium | reverse complement strand
TGTGTTAAGCATGCCGCCAGCGTTCAATCTGAGCCAGGATCAAACTCTTCAATTTTTACTTCAAATCTCTTCAATCTAACCCTACTCAATACAAAATTACTCAAAGGCAATCTTATATCGTTTCTATCTTCTAACAATAAAAACAACATCAAGTGCCCACACTTATTATTTGGCTTTGTCTTTTTAAAGAACTTGTCTTTCAGCACGTTAGCACCTACTCAACCCCCAGACCTTTCGTCCAGAGAGGCGTCATTCTACAGCCATCAGCCCCTTTGTCAACATTGTTTTTTAAAATGTTTTTGTACGCTCACGATTAGACCAATGCAAAATTTGCTCCACAATTTTAGTGTTACGCATTATGATAGGTGCATATTCTTACGGAGTGCCCGACTGTGAGCAAAAATCCTAAGTTACCCAATTTAGAAACCTCGCTTGCCGAAATCAATTCGTTAATCGAACAAATGGAAAAAGGGGACTTAAGCCTTGAGCAGTCTCTCACCCAATTTGAACGCGGCATCACCTTGATCAAACATGCACAAAAAATTCTACAATCTGCGGAACAAAAAGTACGCTTATTAACGAAAACGAATGATGGCGATCAATTGGCCCCTTATGAGAACAATGAAGAATGATTTCGTCTTTAGCTGAGCTAACAGAAACCTGTCAATCTCGCATTACCGCATTGTTTGATTTTTATTTAGAAAAAAAAACCAGTCAGGCCCCACTATTACAAAAAGCTATGTATTATTCCGTATCAAACGGGGGCAAGTACCTGCGCCCTCTGCTGGTATATGCTACGGGCCTTATTTTTGATGCGCCTTTAGAAAACCTCGATATACCTGCTAGTGCAGTCGAATTAATTCATAGTTATTCATTAATCCACGATGATTTGCCCGCCATGGACAATGCGGATTTACGCCGAGGAAAAGCGGCTTGTCATAAAGCATTTTCTGAAGCGATTGCTATTCTCGCCGGTGATGCGTTGCAGCCATTAGCGTATGAAATCATTGCCCGCCACCCCGCGCAACTCACGACGGAACAACGACTCAAAATGATCTATGAACTCGCTCATGCCAGCGGCTTGGAAGGCATGGCCGCAGGACAAGCATTAGACATTATCGGTTTAAGTTCTCTTTCTTCTGTAGAAAACATGTATGCCTTAAAAACGGGCGCGCTTTTTACTGCTAGTATCAAGCTGGGCATGATTGCTGCGAATAGTAAAGAACATGCGGTGTTAAATGAATTCGCAAGTTATATAGGGCTTGCTTTTCAAATTCAGGATGATTTATTAGATTTTTCGAATGATCCTACATTGATCGGTAAACCAATAGGATTAGATGCCATCAACAAAAAAACCACCTACCCATCTTTGGTCGGCATAGAAAAAGCACGAGAAAAAATACACGATTTGTTGACAAAAGGAACAAAAGTGCTTATATTGCTTGGCGAAAAAGCTTCCCTTTTACATTCGTTGACGCAATTTATATTAGAACCCAAGGAAATGAAATGCACTTAAATAAAAAAATTTCTGTTTTCACAATCCTGTTATTCATGACACTATTTTCGAGTTCTGTTTTTGCCTGGAGCTTTTTTCAAGAAGAATTAAGAGAAAGTATTATCGTTACTAATAACTCCTCTCAAGAAATAGCAATTAACTCACCTGCTGATTTAACAATAGAGCCTGGAAAAGAGATAAAAAGAAATTATAAATCGATACGATATTCCTCTGCGAAAAAAGAAGAACAAAGAGACCTTACTCTAATTAAAATTTTTTCCGCGATGGGCAATACACCTATTTGCACCATTAATGCAACCCTCATATATAGTCGGTCAATAGGTTGGCTCGACTACATACTTGGAAGAGGTTTTACTCCTGACATCCAAACTAATAATCCAAGATGTCGTGCTAAGTTTAAACTATATTCTATTATAGTTAATGACCTAGACCTTGTTATTATTGTGGGCCCTTGAGCCAATAGCCTATCTGGGATAAATCCGTTAAACTGAGGCTTTCTATTTTCGAGAACAGCTATGTATTGTCCGTTTTGCAATGCTAATGATACAAAAGTCACTGACTCTCGCTTGATACGTGAAACAAACCAAGTGCGGCGCCGGCGCGAATGTTTATTATGTAAAGAGCGTTTTACGACTTATGAATTAGCCGAGCTGGCATTGCCTTGTGTGATCAAACGTGATAATCGGCGAGATGTATTCAATCAAGAAAAATTACGCGCAGGGATCTTGCGCGCATTGGAAAAACGTCCGGTGGGATTAGAACAAATCGAAACAGTCATTAGCCATATTATTAATAAAGCGCGTGCTTCAGGCGAACGTGAAATTAGTTCTAGGCAAATTGGCGAGTGGGTGATGGAGGAATTACGTAGCTTAGACCAAGTCGCCTTTGTGCGTTTTGCTTCGGTGTATCGCAGCTTTGAAGATGTTAACGAATTTCGTGAAGAAATCAGCCGCTTAGAATATGACAATACGAGGGAAGAATAATATGAGCCCTGTTGCACGTCGTCTTGCTCGGCAATATGCCTTGCAGGCGCTTTATCAATGGCAGTTGTCGCAAGCGCTGCCGGCAGACATTGAAACTCAATTTTTGGCGAAGCAAATTAATAAAAGAACGGACATGGAATATTTTCGGGAGTTGATTCATGCTATTCCAACACAACATGCGGAATTGGACCAATATATGGTTCCGTTTTTAAGTCGTCCTATTAATGAGGTGGATCCGATTGAATTGGCAATTTTGCGTTTGAGTATTTATGAATTGGCGAAAAGATTGGATATTCCGTATCGGGTTTCGATTAATGAAGCGTTGGAATTAACTAAGAAATATGGTTCCGTTGAAGGGTTTAAATTTGTGAATGGAGTATTGGACCATATTGCACGGCAATTGCGGGCGCAGGAGATGAGAGTAAAGAAATAATGACCCATTTAAACTCACTCTCCTCCCGTCATTGCGAGCGAAGCGAAGCAACCCAGTCTTTTCAGCGTTGATTAGTATCCTTTACGTTCAAAAGCAGCGTTGAAAAGACTGGGTTGCTTCGCTTCGCTCGCAATGACGGTGAGATGGTGCTAATGACCCACTAAGGATATTTATGCGTGACTACACCGCCCAACCCGTTCCTCATTCTATCTGGGAAAAACCATCTCATTTCATAGCTTTTGGCTTTGGTAGCGGCGCTGTGCCTTTTGCGCCTGGTACCTTTGGTACATTGATGGCAATTCCCTTTTATCTGCTCATGCAACCGCTTCCACATCTTCTTTATTTATTTTTACTTATACTCATCACTGTGGCTAGCATGTGGCTCTGCGATAAAGTCAGCAAAGAAATCAACGCACACGATCATTCTGGCATGTGCCTAGATGAAATCGTCGGATATCTTGTAACCATGTTTAGTGCACCACAAGGCATTACCTGGATGGTTGCGGGTTTTCTTTTATTTCGGCTATTTGATATTTGGAAACCTTGGCCGATCCGTTATGTGGACGAACATGTCAAAGGAGGAACCGGTATGATTCTAGATGATGTGTTAGCAGGAGTTTATAGTTTAATCCTATTACGTTTATTCGCTTGGCTTTAACTTATACCCATTAATGACTTCAACCATCGGGAAAGAGAGTCTGACTGATTCCATATCAGCCGATAAAAACAATAGCTTGAGATTGGGCCCTGCATCTTGGGTAAAATAGAGAGAAATACCTTGTTTGCGCAATGTCCATATTTCATGCATCATAGCAATCGTCTCCGGTACACAATAGCTGATCGGCGGCCATGCAGATAACATCAGGCTGTGCATGGTCAACGCATTGGATTCAGCTATTCGTCCCAATGATACAAAATCTTTTTCATGAATGGCTTTTTTTATCGAAACCATATCATGATGAATTTTTTCAGGCCATAAGGAATAAAATAGGCTGGTATCCATAGTTCGCTGCATAGCTTCACGCGAGCTGATTTTTTTTTCATTTTGATCAATTAGCAATAATCCTATACATAATTCAGGCCATGTTTGAGAAAGCGGTTTGCCGTGACTGTCCATACCATCCTCCTCTGTCCCTTTTTCCCATTCCACAAAACCAGACCACATGGAACGACAGGCGCTGCCACTGCCAAGCCGTGCGAGGATGGATAAATGTTCCGAAGAAAGCTGCCAGCCGAATAGTTGGTCCAGCGCTAAAACGAGCGATGCAAAACCACAAGCAGAAGAAGCGAGGCCGGCAGCCACAGGAACATTCATTTGAATCGTTATCTGAAAATGTAAAGAAGGGATTGGACGGAACAAATCAAGAAAGGCAAGCAACCGTTTGGCAAATGGAGAAGACAAAGCCACTGCTTCACCATTCAATGTGATACTGTCATAGCCCTTATCATAGAGGCGCAATTCAGTGGCTGCACCTTTGTCACCGAGTGAAACAGACAAACTCGATGTCACAGGTAAATTCAATTCTGCATCGCGTTTGCCCCAGTATTTGCAAAGAGCTATGTTCGTTGGCGCAAATGCTCGCCCGACCTCGTGCATTGGATGTTGTGAACGACCATTCAATATAAGACGTACCACATCAGATTTTTTCACACCGTACTCCTTCTGTTACCACTGCGATGGGAATTTGTTTGATGCCTTGTGCGGCAAAACGAGTCATATCATGATGACGTAATGCTCCCAATGCAACAACGCAATCGCCAAGGCCCGAACCTGAAATTTTGGCACCCAGCACGTCCGGCGTTGACAACATTTCCTCAACTATTCCTTGTAACAGCGGCGTGTTGACACCTAGTGCCTGCATCAATCCTTGTTGTATCGTCATGGCCCGCCCTAGTGCAGATAAATTTTGATTTTTCAATGCAGCAATACCTTGTTGCGCACAGACATCTATTGATTGCAGTAATTGCTGATAAATTTCAGGATGATCGACAAAACGTGTCTCGACTTGCTTCACTACAACCGGTGTCGGTATTTTACTACCGGAATAAATAAGATTAAGAGGACAACTTTCTGAGATTTTCTCAGCCATGAGCGGTTCTCTGCGATAGGCCACCACACCACCCAACACACAAGCCGCTACATCTGCACCTGATCCCATGCCTTGCACAGCCTGTACCACTTGACGCGCCTGCTCAATCAATTGCAACGGTGAAAGAGCAACCTGTAGCCACATCGCAATGACTGCAAGCGTTGCCACCGTCACGGCTGCAGAAGACGCCAACCCCATCTGGTCAGAAAATTCAGATTCAATCGTAAGCGTAAAACCTTGCTGCAATTGCGGCTGCCGGGCTTTTATTGCGGCAAGTACAAATTGAAACGGTGCAATGATTTCAAGCTGGCCCAATGTCGTTTGATACTTTCCAAGCGTGGAAATGATTTCTATGGTTTCATCTGTGCGCGGCGTTAACTGAACATGAACACGTTTATCAATGGCACAAACTAGGGCATGGCCGTGATGCAAGACCGCATACTCACCCAGTAACATAATACTGCCTGGCGCTGATTGTTTAAACTGCATCATAGGTATATACGCCTCGCATTTCACATTGCACAGGAAACAACGTTTGTTGATAACGCCGGGCTATTTTCTTTAATACATTCTCTTCTTCCATGATAATTAGCACCATCCCGGCATGATCACCCGCTACTGCACCCGCACCGCTGATCTTAGCGGCGCCCCCCGCCAGCTCAATTTCAGCAATCATTTGCTGCACTTTTTCCGGCACTACGCCAATCGTATTTAATAACTTATGATTGGCACGCATAGCATTCATCACGTCTTTTTGATGATTACTTTGCAGTGCATGGTCCATCGCATGCGTCACTTCAGCAAAATCTTCACCTATCTTTGTTTTTTTAAAATAAACTGACGCAGCAGCGACACTTTCACCCGTTGTCGTTTGCGGCTTGCCCGTGTTAATTAAATAAAATGGCAAACTAGAAGGTGTTCGCGTAAGCATTTGGCCTTCTTTAAAATACAAACATCCGCCATGCAAAGAACTACGCACATCGAGACCACTCGATTGACCATGCTGCATTTTTTCCGCTTGGTGTGCCAGCGTAAACAATAACTCAGGTGCAACCATCCTCTCTAAACAATGCGCTGCTGCAGTCAACGTACTTAAAATCGCTGCAGCAGAAGAACCCATACCACAACCGATTGGAAGATCAGCATGCAACGTTATCTGTATGCCGGTCGGCGCAAGATTCATCGTTTCAAAGAACAAGCTTAAAGCAAATTGCAGCAGCTCGATGGGCCCTTGCAATACTTCTCTAATGGATAAATGATTAGTTAAGAAACCCTGATAATCTCGACGAATACGTTGTTGTAACTGTATCAAGGCAGGGCCTGTCAGGCTCTGTTTTGATAAATCAGGAAATAAAAAAGTAATCTGTGAATCGGATTGCGAAATAGCAGTGGCAGTCACATAACGATTCACCGCCATGACTAAGGCGGGATGGCCATACACCACAGCATGTTCACCTGAAAGAATTAACTTTCCAGGCGCTTTCGCCTGGACAGGGGCCATTTTTTTATATACCTTTTTCATAAATTCGACGATGGTCGCGAATAGCTGCAAGACGAAGCGTACCCGTTTTATAGACAGGAATTTCACAAGGACTTCCATCCTGCGAATATTTGAAAGAATAAAAATTTTCGTATTCCGAATAAGTGAGCGGCGTACGTTCAGTCAGCAAAGTTTGGTGCGCCGTTGTATTCAACATTTTTTTATAATCAGATTGAACGATACCGCTAAAAAATTCTGCCACACAGCCTGAACCATAACTGTAAAAACCAATGCGTTTGCCCGTTAAATCTTCGGGATTTAAATCAAACAGTGACGCTAGCCCAACATATAAAGAAGCCGTATAACTGTTACCGATTTGCCGGCCATATTCCAATGAATGACCCACCTGCTGCTGCAGCACAGTATCTAATAATGGCGCCCCACCACAAATTTTTGTTAAATGCTGATGGGCTTTTTCTACTAAACGCGGCACAGGCATGTGGTAACAATAATAATCGTGATCAGAAAATTTGCGCTGCGAAATAGCATGGTATTGGTTCCAGGTTTTCTCCAGCATCGTTAAATACAGTTTACTGGAATATTTTCCCTCGACAAACGCAGCATCCGAATAATTAGGCCGCCAAAAATCCATCACATTTTCAGTCACCGCACCATATTCCGGTTCAAAGGCAACCATGCGTGGATGAGTCGATACTATCATCGCTACAGCACCGCACCCTTGAGAAGATTCACCCGCCGTATTCAAACCATAACGCGCAATGTCTGATGCAATTAATAATACTTTTTTATCCGGAAATTGGCGTAAAAAAGAAAGCGCCAACTGCAAGGCCGCTGTCGCGCTATAACAAGCTTGTTTTAATTCCACCACTCGGCATCGCTCAGGCAATCCTAATAGATCATGCACATAAATGCCCGCTGCTTTCGATTGATCAATTCCCGATTCTGTGGCAAATAACAGCAGTTCAATGGATTGTACATCCACATCACGAATGGCTGCTGCAGCGGCAGCAACGCCCATTGTCACAATATCTTCATCCGGTGAGGGCACCGCCATATTGCGTTGTCCCAGTCCCACATAATATTTATTGGGATCCACGCCGCGCTGTTCTGCCAATCGCGCTAAATCTAACGCATAAGGCGATGTATAAAAAGATAATGTATCAATACCGACTTTAAGCACTGCATTGCCCCCAGGAGTTCCCGCTGAAAAGCGCGGGAACTCCTTTCTTGTTTATATGCTGCGCACAAGCAAAGCTTGTGCTTGCACTTAAGGGGGAGAATCGCGATTCTCCCCCTTAAGAATCCCCCATCGCGCAATGTCAGCAGAAACCGCTGCATTGCCCCTCACCTTTTTTTATGACGCTCTAATTTTGTATGGCTTTTCATTAATTCACCTTGATTGGTTTGAGCAGCCAGCAAAGACAGTTCGCCGCATAATACGGCACAGGCTGCAATGATTGCCAAACGTCGTGCATTTTCTCCGACGGCACGTTCTTCTAAACAACCGAGTTGATGTAAATTTTCTCGTACAAAATCAAAAGTCTTACCATTTCCAACCGTACCCACAATGACATTGGGTAAGGTCACTGTGAAATACAAGTTATCGTCACGCACTTCTGCATATACAATTCCTTGAGAACCTTCAATGATATTGGCCGCATCCTGGCCCGTTGCTAAATAAAAACCTAATAGCATATTGGCAAAATGCGCATTGGCTGTGCGAATACTACCCGCAAGAATACTTCCGATCAAATTTTTCTTGATATTCAATTGGACAATTTTTTCTGGCGTTGTTTTTAACAATCGCTGACATAGCGCACGCAAAATAGTAACTTCTGCAACAACATACTTTCCACGGCCTAAAATACCATTCACCGCGGATGCTTTTTTATCTGTACAATAGTTACTACTAATCGACACATATTTTAACTGTTGAAAGCGCGCTAAAATCCATTCCAGTAAACGATCTGCTGCCAGTGCTGCCATATTATGACCTGCAGCATCACCCGTATTAAATTCAAAACGTAAATAAATTAAATTACCCACTTGCTGACTATGGATATCTAACAAACGTGCATACCGGCTAGTTTCTGCAATCAAGGTTTGCATGACTTCTTTATGCTGCAACACTGCAGTAGTGGCCTCACTGGCCCCTAAGATAGTGTCCGCCTCTAACAGCACTGAACGTGTCATACGTTCATCAACAATGATCGCGTTAATTCCGCCTGCCTCAGTGCATACTTTTGCACCGCGATGCGTAGAGGGCCATAACGGTATTTCAAATGTAGCCAATGGCAAAGGAACAATAGCATTGACCTCAGGACCCATGATTTTTACTGGCCCCACTAAGCGCATGGGAAGGGCTGCAAATTGTTCTGTTGTTTGCCAACGCATAAGAAAATTTATTTCCGTTCGGGTTCTGTGGTATAAAAGCGTTCCATTCTACTGGAAAACGCTTCATGACAGCAACAGAACAAGTCATTTTAGTCGATGAAAATGATAACCCTATCGGCACCGCTGAAAAGCTCCGCGCCCACCGCGAAGGCTTGCGCCACCGCGCTTTCTCTGTTTTCATCTTTTATGATGGTCTTTTATTGCTCCAGCAGAGAGCTAAAGGAAAATATCATTCGCCTAATTTGTGGACCAATACATGCTGTTCGCATCCGCGGCCTGGAGAAGATATTGTCGAAGCAGGACAAAGACGGTTACAAGAAGAAATGGGGCTTAAAGTTGCGCTGACTGCTGTAGGTCGTTTTCATTATATTGCTCATTTTAACAATGGATTAACAGAAAATGAAGTGGATCATGTATTAGTTGGTAACATCCACCAACAGTTTATTACGCCTAATAAAGCAGAAGTGGCCGCTTACCGCTGGGTCAGCCTGGCTGAGCTGCGCAAAGAATTAACGGATATTCCTGAAAAATTTACTCCCTGGTTAACGGATGCTTTGGAAATAATTGTCAAAGCGCCAATTCTATGAAAAGAATGAGCGCTATTGGATAAATGCTCCTGTTAATTATCCCTGTGGTAAAGGAGCCTTATGCATTGACAACAATCTGACAAAATGCATGTTTTTTCGTAAGGACAGGTGTATGCTAGTCAAATCTAAACCATCTACCGCCTGCTGTGATGAGAAAATTTATATTTCTTATTTAGGGACAACAAAATATAAGGGATTATTTTTATGAAAAAAAACACAAATCTAGTTTTAATTTTAAATGTGCTTAGTTCTTTCTTTTTATTGAATACTTTTTTGTTCAATGATATTGCTTCAGCAGATGAGCCGATCATTATTGATGAAAAAAGTCACGATATCTCGCCTTCATTATATGATATGCCTGAAAAATCTCAGGAAGTTAAACGAACTGAAGTTAGACCTTATGCACCTCCACAATATGAGGCAACTCCACCTTCTTTGACAAGTCCGATCATTATTGATGAGAAAAGTCACGATATATCGCCTTCATTACATAATATCCCTGAACCCTCTCAGGAAGTTCAACCTTATGCACCTCCACAAAATGAGTCCGCAGCTCCTCCTGCTTTCACAAATCCACTCGTCACTCCTCAACCCAGTTTTAAATTAAGCTCACTTCCTATTAACGGTTTTCAAGGTGTTGGAATAGGATTGAAAGATTATCAACCTACCGTCTCACCACCGGATACGAACGGTGCTGCAGGACCCACGCAATATGTGCAATGGATAAATCCAGGGTTTGGCATATTTGATAAAAAAACGGGTAAAATATTAGATGGATTTCCAAAGTCAGGTAGTACCTTATTTACGGGTACGGGGGGATTATGTGAAACGACGAATCGTGGAGATGGTATCGTCAAATATGATCAGCTTGCTGATCGTTGGGTCATTACAAAATTTGCTTTTTCTGATAGAAATGTAGGTCCATTTGCGCAATGCGTTGCAGTATCTGTGACATCGGATGCAACAGGCCCTTACTATCGATACGAGTTTCCATTCGATTCTTTAAATGACTACGGTAAATTAGGCATGTGGCCAAATGCGTATTATCTTACACTGAATATGGTCGGGCCAAAGACATGGGGGCCTCGTATTTGTGCGTTAAACCGCCAGGCAATGCTGCAGGGCCAAAACACTAGCATGCAATGTTTTCAACTGGATTTTCTTGCAGCGTCTGCTCTTTTACCCGGTGATCTGGATGGCAAAACGTTACCGCCTGCAGGAACACCAGAGTATTTAATGGGTATGCAAAAACCGAATACATTAAAACTCTATACAGCTCAGATTGATTTTAATAATTCAAAAAATTCAAAGTTGTCTGGACCTGTGACGATAACAGTTGATAATTTTACCATGCCCTGTGAAGCTGACGCAGGTGATAATTGCGCACCTCAACCCAATACTACAATGAAATTAGATACGATGAGCGATCGATTACTGAATCGACTTGCCTATCGTCAATTTTCAGATCATGGTAGTCTTCTTGCGACTCATGATATATTAAATCCAAAAACAAATGCCTCCATGATTCGTTGGTATGAAATACGATTTAATAATGGAAGCACAACGCCTACTCTCTACCAAACAGGAAATCACTCTATTATAAATAATGGGTGGGGTTTTCTAGGCAGTATGGCTATGGATAAATTGGGTAATATTGCAATAGGATATTCAAGATCTTCTGCAACTTTATTCCCAAGCATTGGAGTTTCTGCACGTCTTGCTTCTGCACCATTAGGTAAGTTGAGTATTAGTACCAATGTGATTAAAGGTACAGGCTCACAAACGACGGATACCCGTTGGGGTGATTATGCAGGAATGTCTATTGATCCCGTTGATGATTGCACATTTTGGTTTACCACGGAATATAGACTAGCGAATGCATCGAGTTGGAGTACCTATATTGCTAGTTTTAAATTGCCAGGTTGCTAGTAAGCGTTCAGGATATTAAGCGGCAAATTACATTTCAACTGGCTTAAATTTATTTGTGACATCACCTGTTAGCGAAGGATCATTCACTAGATCCAGCTTCATGATGGGTGAGCCCGGGTTAAGATTAAACTGGTCTAATTGGGGGCGTTGTTGCGTAATTCGCTGATTTTTCGTGCCCGAGCCCGTGTGCGTGCCCGTGCCCGTCTTTTCTTAGCTTTTAAATAAGGCAAATATTCCTGAAAAATTTACTCCCTGGTTAACGCGTGCTTTAGAAATAATTGTTAAAGCGCCAAAGTTATATTTTAAGTGCAAAATAACTCCATTATAAGGGTTATTTTGCACTTAAAATATAACTATTTCTGGTAAAATTTATAATTTAAGTGCATAATATACCCTTATAGAGGTATATTATGCACACAAAATATAATAAAATTTTAAAAACCCTGAGCACTTCGGCAGCCCGTTTGGTTGCTACATTGTACAGTCATAACCGTTCCATTTTTCATTTTCAAGAAGCAGAAAAAATCTTAGGCGGGCGCACACCCGCTTCAAAAGTTCTCTCTAAACTAGTTAACAACGGAATAGTGACTCGTTTAAAGTCAGGGGCATTCCGTCTAGTCCCTTTTGAGCTTGGTTTTGAAAAGGAATATTTAGGGAACCCTTACCTAGTTGCACGAGAGCTAATCGTAGGTAGTCACAAGAAAAATAATGAAAGATATTACCTCTCTCACGGCTCTGCATTTGATTTACATCAAATGGTAACGCAACCACAATTTATTATTTATGTTAGCTCCACTAGAATGTTGCGCTCTCGAACAATTCAAGGAACCGAATTTCGATTTGTGCGTTGCAACAAAAGGGATCTATTTGGTATTGTTGAACTATGGATTGATAAAAATGAAAAAGCTTGTGTTAGCGATTTAGAGCGCACTTTGTTAGACGGTTTAAAACAACCTGATTATTGCGGAGGATTTTCAGAAGTAGCAAGAGCGTTTTCAATAAAACACGATGAAATTGATCCACAAAAAATAATTGATTATGCGATTAAACTAGATGTAGGCGCCGTGAATAGAAGATTGGGTTATTTAATGGAACTCTATAATATTGGTTCACGTATTTATTGGGAATTTTTACAAACAACACTGACTTCTACCTATCAGCTACTTGATCCCGCGCTTCCTGCAGAGGGCCATCACATGGCTAAGTGGCGATTAAGATTAAATATACCAGAAGAAGAACTGATAGCGCTGAGAGGAACATAATTTATGATTCAACAAAGTCAAATTTCTAAGCCGGTTAACAAAGAAGAACCGAACGCAAACGGGCCTGCGTATAGAACGTAAAAGCACACAAGCCCGGTGCCTTTTACGGTCAATCGCATTTTTCGAACAACGTTTGCAGCAGCTCTCTTATGTTTCTTTTTTTCTCCATGAGTTCCATGCTGGTTGGGTAAATGATGGAAGTCATTGCCAGCATAAAATCATCGAAATACCGAGGCATCCCTAACAATTTGAACGGACTGATGGCATTGCAAACCAATTCTGCGACTAGGATGGACAATTCCCCAAATTTATCCTTCGATTGGGTAAAATTGTCACCATAACCCAAAAAAGTGATCAACTGCCATTGGCTGCATCGTGGCCAACTGCCCTTTGCCAGCATAGCGGTGAAGCTAAGCCCTACCAGCGTTGCAAATTGCCTGCGGTAATTTTCATGAAAATCAGGCGGCTGATCGCAGGAATCCTGCAAAACGGCCTCGATGAGATAAGAAAGATGTGAAACTGGATTGATTGAATGCGACGGAGTCGCTACACTGCCTTTAGCCATAATGACCTATGACCTCTCTATTTAGGTTGTTGTGGTTAGTGTCGTCTAAAGTGGTCGTACACTTTGGCGACACGCTTTAAAATCAGGCCAGCAAGTGGAACGTGTTTTTTTAACTTACTGTTGGCCGGATTTTAATTTGCTATTGACTAAGTTGTTACGCCGTTGTTAATAGCAAGCATATAATCTCTGGTGTGTTGGTGAATTGTCAAGGGATAAAAATATTTTTTGAATTATTTAGTTGTGATAGCGGTTGACACAAAAAATATTTGGCTTCATACTTTGATTTCTTCAGATTCAATTCTCTAATTCCGCAGTATCAATTCTTGTGTGAAAGATTCATTTAATTTATATAAAACGGTTGTTGCTATTTCCTTTACCCATTAAATAAATATTTAAAATGATAGAACTAAAGAGAAAAATGATGACTAGAAACGAATCTGATTCTGCATGGAAAGACTTGCTGGATATTTACTTGAAGGATTTCTTTGATTATTGCCTCCCTGCAGTGAGCGCTCAGATTGATTGGAGCCGCCCATGGACTTCATTAGATAAGGAATTTCAATCTATCACCAAAGGGGAGTCAGGGAAGCGATTAGTTGATAAGTTATTTAAGGTATATAGAAAAGATGGGATGGAGCAATGGGTCTTGATCCATATCGAAGTTCAAAACGAGCCTGAAAAGGAATTCCCGCAGCGCATGTTCACCTACCATTATCGTATTTACGATCGATATCAACAACCCATTGTGAGTTGTGCCATTTTAACGGATGATCATCGAGATTGGCGCCCAGCTCATTATACAGTTGGATTTGCGGGATCGTACATTAAATCCGAGTTTCTTGTCGTAAAACCGATTGATTATATTGATAAAATAGACGAACTAGAGTCATCCAATAACCCTTTTGCAAGCGTCATTTTAATTCAATTGGAAATGCTAAAAAACAAATCGAGACCAGTAGACCAACGTAAACAAGCCAAGTTCGCCTTAACAAAACGGCTGTATGATAAAAAGTACAGCAAAACAGATATTATCAATTTATATCGTTTTATCGATTGGCTTATTGGCCTACCGGAGCCACTTGAGTTAGAATACCTTGATTATGTTCACCAATTAGAGGAGGCGAAAAGAATGCCTTATATCAGCACAGCAGAGCGTCTTGGCATGGAAAGAGGAATCGAGAAAGGAATTGAGCAAGGAATTGAACGAGGAATTCAGAAAGGAATCGCAAAAGGAATTGAGAAAGAAAAAATTATAGTCGCTCAGCGGTTACTGGCTGAGGGCGTTGAACCTGTTTTTATCGCAAAAATTACCGATTTGTCATTATTGCAGATTAAAGAATTTCAACAAAAATCGTAATTATTCACCTTGGAATGTTATTTCAAGGTAAATCATTTTCCTTCAAATTGATCCAATAAATCATCCGGTAAAGATGCGTCAAAATCTTTAGAAATGCGAATTTTTTCTTTTAACGCACCAGGCTTACGTTTTGGCTTACTAGAAACAATAGGAACGAGCTTGGCTGCAGGCTTGCCCGCCTTGGCAATAATAACCTCCTCGCCATGCATTACCGCACCAACCAGCCTGGAAAAATGTGTTTTTGCTTGGTGAATATTTACGATGGTCATCTTTTATCTCCTCTCTCCTTCTTCTTCGGTACCCCTGCTTTACGCAAAGCAATTGCCACCGCTTGTTTTTGAGGTTTCCCTGCTTTTATTTCAGTGCGAATGTTCTGGCTAATGACTTTTTTCGACTTTCCTTTCTTTAACGGCATATATACCCCTTTCATCTAATTTTAAAAATGGAATTAACCCGCACCATACACCGGAAACCGCCTGCAAATCTCCAGAACTTGCTCACGCACGCGCTTAATCGTATTTTCATTATGAATATCATCTAATACATCGCATAACCAATTCGCCAATATTTCACATTCTTTTTCTTTGAAACCACGCGTTGTAACAGCAGGTGTTCCGATACGCAGCCCGCTGGTTATAAAAGGAGATTGAGGATCATTGGGCACCGCGTTTTTATTCACAGTGATATAAGCACGTCCTAATGCGGCATCCGCATTTTTGCCAGTGATATTTTTATTAATCAAGCTTATTAAAAATAAATGATTATCTGTCCCGCCGCTCACCACATCATAACCACGATCCATCACTATTTTTGCCATCTGACGAGCATTATTTAATATTTGTAATTGATAAGTCTTAAATTCAGGCTGCAGCGCCTCCAGAAATCCAACGGCTTTTGCTGCAATGACATGCATCAGCGGCCCGCCTTGGGCGCCGGGAAAAACAGCAGAATTTAATTTTTTTTCTAAGTCTGGATTTGCTTTAGCCAAAATTAATCCGCCGCGTGTCCCGCGTAATGTTTTATGAGTGGTAGAGGTTGTCACATCGGCGATCTGAACAGGAGAAGGATAAAGACCAACCGCAATCAAGCCTGCTACATGGGCAATGTCTGCCATGAGAAAAGCACCGATAGAATCGGCAATCTCACGTAATCGCTGCCAATCAACGATTCGAGAATAAGCAGAAAATCCTGCTACGATCACTTTAGGTTGATGCGATTTTGCTAATTGTTCAACTTGATCATAATCAATTAAACCGGTTTCGGCATTCAGACCATAGGAAAAAGCGTGATAGATTTTTCCAGAAAAATTGACGGATGAACCATGAGTCAAATGGCCGCCATGCGCAAGGCTCATTCCTAAAATAGTATCGCCTGGATTAATCATGGCTGCATAGGCCGCTGCATTGGCCTGTGAACCAGAGTGCGGCTGCACATTAGCGTAATCTGCAGCAAATAATTGTTTGACTCGTTGAATGGCTAATTCTTCGGCCATATCTACCATTTCGCAACCGCCATAATAACGTTTGTGTGGGTAGCCTTCTGCATATTTGTTTGTCAGGACAGACCCTTGAGCCATGAGTACTCGCGGGCTGACATAATTTTCTGATGCGATTAACTCGATATGCTCTTCCTGACGTTTTTTTTCGTCTGCTAAAATGGTTGAAATAGCGGGATCGAATTCTTGCAACGATTTTTGACTGAACATGTTTGTTCCTCTCTAAAAATTCCACACCCGCGGTTGATAATCTAACACAAGCGGCTGCGCTGGATGGCCTTGAGCAATGTATTGGCGCATGGATTGAAAAATAACTTCATGTCCCGTTGCACGTTCTAGGTGAGGTACTGTTCCCATCACATTGCCTGCTTTATTGGAAATTGCAGCGATATTATGGATTGAACCATAGGGATTCACTGGATATTCATCCACTATGGCACCTTTTTTATCGCAATATTGTAATACATGTAATCCATTACGTTCTATTTCAGCCAGCAATACGGGCGAAATGATAAAACGTCCTTTTGCTAAGAGATCCAACGGAACAGATAAAATAGCGCCTGGCTTTAAACAACGCGTAAAAGCATTCCATTGATAGCCTTTGGAAAGACGAACATGGGCTGTTATATCCATAATCTGAATAGGTTCACTATCGGATAGAGCCATGCCTATTTGGCTGCCTTCAAGCCCGGGAACCAATCCTGTCTCCACCAAAATTTGCGCGCCTTTGCCAATACCTAAAATAGGTTTGCCCAATGCACTTTGTTCTTTAATTTGTTGCATAAACGGATTTCGCGCTGAAGAAAAGCCGTCTATCAGAACATACCCTTGAAAATCAGCAAGGCTTGTTTCAGGCTCATCCCATAAAATAACGTGCGACTGCATGCCTGCCTGTTCTAATGCCAAACTGATTTCTTGTGCCGAATAAACATTCGAGCCTTGCATGATCGCAATACGTATCATCTTTAAAGATTACCCCGCATTGACTTTCATCATGACATAGGGATTATAGGCTTCCGATTTAAAGCCATATTTTTGATAAAGCCCGTGCGCATCTTCTGTCATCAAAAACCAACGGAAAATACCTTGTAATTGATTATGCGCAAAAATATATTTCATCAATGCCTTGCCTATCCCCTGGCGGCGATATTCTTCGGTAATAATTACATCCCACAATGAGGCAAATTCGGAATAATCCGTGATAACACGCGAAAAACCAATCTGTTGTCCCTCGTGATACACGCCAAAACAAATAGAATTCTGAATAATACTGGGAAAACGTTCGGG
>JAHFSI010000045.1 GCA_023265835.1 Legionellales bacterium | reverse complement strand
ATATAAAAAATGTCACTTACGACTGCAAGCGCTTTTAATTCTTAAAAAGTTTTGCCTTTTTCCCTCACCCGCCACGCTATGCGTGTCGGCCTCTCCCGCAATTACGTTCAGTTTTTTTATTAAGTCCGAGGGCGGGAGAGGCTTTGCTAAGCGACATTTCCTTACAAATATTTTTATTTTTTTTTATTAAATACTCTTGTGACTTGATTTGATCTTTGATAGTTTACGCGTTCAGAGAAATAATAATTCAGGAGATGGCTGTATGAAACAACAAATCGCATTTTTGGTCAGTAGCATCTGCATAGCAAATATGTTTGCAACCCCCGCCATTGCTGCAACGTCAACAACGAACAACCAACAAATGCAGAAAATTTCACAATTAGAGCAACAGATAAACTCCATGCAGCACGAAATTTCTGTTATGAAAAAACAGACAAACAATTCACATACAAAAAAAACCAATCAGCCGGACAAAAATGTAGCGCATTCTCCCCGCTCTAATGTACAACGCGAGCAAATTGAAGGGCCCAGTAATTTACCCCAGAATGGCCCTTTGTATTTACCCGTTGATTTTGATGTGCCGGGACAATCGTTTGTTTCCAGCGGCCCTTATATTGGTATTCCATTACAATTTTCCGGATCCAATTTGATTGTTAATAGTCCCAGCGTGAACGAAGACATCACTTTATTAAATTTACGTAAAAATATTATTCAACGTCTTGAAGCCTACGGCAGACCAGAAGAAGCAAGCGGCTCACATATTTTGCTGAGTGGTACTATTCAAGGACAAGCGCTCTATACGAACAATAATAATAATCAAAGTGATATTAACTTAACAACTGCTGCGTTAGATGCTTATGTGTTAGGCCCTAGCCGATGGACATCTGCATTACTTGAACTGAGTTATGATAATAATATTGGCACGGAAACAGGTTCATTTAGCTCGAATAATCGTACCCAAAATTCCCGCGTTTTTGTTAACAAAGCGTTTATCGTTATTGGTGATTTTTTACAGTCGCCTTTTTATGCCAGCTTTGGCCAAATGTTCGTTCCTTTCGGTGTGTTTTCCACCACCATGGTTAGCAGTCCTGTTACGCAAGTTTTAGCAAGAGTGCAGGCAAGGGCCATTGTTTTGGGATTCAACCAGCAATCAGAGAACCATTTTTATGGATCCACGTATATTTTTAGAGGTTCTAGCCATCCATCATCCGTTACTCATGTGAACAATGGCGGTATTAATTTTGGTTATGGTTTTAAAATGAATCAAGTGAATGCAAAAGTGGGTGTAGGCGCCATTGCTAATATTGCTGATTCGCAAGGCATGCAATTTACCGGTAACCAACCCTTGTTCGCTGGATTTGGCGGCCCTACTATTTCAAATGTAGTAACAACTACGGGTGCTACGACGAGTATTGTGAGTGTCAATACAGGCAGTGAAAAGTTAGTCCATCGTGTGCCTGCTTATGATGCAAATGCGCTATTAGGGTTTGGCGATAATATTCAAGTCATTGGCGAATATATTGCAGCTTCCACCAACTTTAATCCGAATGACATGTCATTCAATAGCCATGGCGCAAGACCACAAGCATTAACAGTAGAAGGTATTTATAATATTCCTAAGTTTTATTATCACACGTCTGTGGCACTTGCTTATGCGATGACGAAAAATGGATTAGCAATTGGGTTGCCTGCTAAACGCTATTCTTTTGTAGTGAACCAATCCTGGTGGAAAGATACATTAGAAAGTTTAGAATTGCGCCGTGACGTTAACTATTCAGCGAGCTCAACATCGAGTGGTTCCGGCATTGCAGGCCCTAGCGGATCAAGCCAAGGAATTAATATGATTACCTTCCAGCTTTCTTATTTCTTCTAAAACAGCATAAGGAAAGAGGTTCTGGTTAAAATCATTCATCAACCACAAGGTGAAAGTTACTGTAAAATCGTGCTAAACTACGTGATAAATGTTCTTGATATAGATGATGAGAAGATATTTATCCAAAAGATTCAAGAGCATTTGACTGGTAATTTAAGGGGTGAGGCAATGACACTTGCACAACGGTTTGAACAAAAAGGCAGGCAAGAAGGCAGGCAAGAAGGCAGGCAAGAAGGCTTCCACGAGGGTTTGCAAAAAGCAGTCATCATACTCAGGAGATTCTCAGAGGGTATCTCTATCCAAGAAATTGCCAAAGAAACAGGGCTTCCTATCACAGAAGTAGAAGCGCTCGTCAAGTCATTGAAGCACTAGTCGTCTTTAGCCTTCATCAAAAGTCTTATGCTTAAACTCACACAAATCCCTAATCAAACACCCAGGACACCGTGGCTTGCGCGCAACACAAACATAACGCCCATGCAGCACTAACCAATGATGCGCATTATGGATAAATTCATCAGGAATTTTTTTCAGCAATTGTTTTTCAACTTCCAACGGCGTTTTGCCTTTAGCCAAACCAATGCGGTTTGCCACTCTGAATATATGCGTATCCACTGCAATAACCGATTCTCCAAAACACGTATTTAAAATCACATTAGCTGTTTTTCTTCCTACACCAGGCAATGCTTCCAGTGCTTCCCGCGTGTTCGGTACTTTAGAATGATGTTTTTCAACTAATGCCTGACAGGTTTTAATAATATTGGCCGCTTTCGTATTAAATAATCCTATCGTTTTAATATGTTCCTTTAATTTAGCTTCACCCAGAGCAAGCATTTTTTCGGGCGTATTGGCCGCCGCAAATAATTTTTTAGTTGCTTTATTGACAGAACTGTCCGTTGCCTGCGCGGACAGTATCACGGCCATCAATAATTCAAAGTGATTACGGTAGTGAAGCTCAGTCGTAGGATGAGGGTCCGCACGTTGAAAACGTAAAAATATTTCGCGTATTTTATGAGCATTCATAACAAGAAACTTTTAAGCAAACATGAAAACAGTTAAAATTTACCCAAGTATATACTATAATCCCTTCCAAATTACAGATAAAGGTAACGCAGATGTTTCAGTCAGGCCCGTATATTAGTGTTGTGGTTCCTGTTTATAATGAAGAAAAAACGTTAGAAGAGCTGTATCGTCGTTTAACCCAGACGTTAGATAACTTAGGTAAATCCTATGAAATTATCTTAACGAACGATGGCAGCAGAGATCAATCAAGCAAAGTTTTACAAATGTTACATGATCGCCGTCCATCGCAAATTCGGGTCATTGAATTTAATGGTAATTTTGGTCAACACATGGCCATTATGGCAGGCTTTGAACGCGTGCGCGGAGAGATCATCATCACCATGGATGCAGATTTACAAAATCCACCAGAAGAAATTCCTAAATTAGTGGCAGCCATGGAGGCTGGACACGATGTGGTGAATGCGTATCGTGAAGGCAGGCAAGATAGTTGGTGGCGTTTATTTGTTTCTAAAATGCATAATAAAGTCCGTGCATGGATGATGCCCAAATTAAAGATGAAAGATGAAGGCTGCATGTTACGAGCCTATCGTCGTTCTATTGTAGATCTGATGGCTGCGACCGGAGAAGCAACCACTTTTATTCCCGCGCTTGCTTTGAATTATGCCTCTAATCCTACCGAAGTGGGCGTGGCACACGAAGAGCGTTTTGCCGGCACGTCAAATTACAATTTTTATAAACTCATTCGTTATAATTTTGATTTAGTCACCGGGTTTTCTTTGTTTCCCTTACAAATGTTCACTTTTATCGGAATTTTAATTTCGTTTTTTAGTTTTATTTTTGTGGTTTACTTAGGATTACGTCGTTTAATGATTGGGCCTGAAGTGGAAGGAGTATTTACCTTGTTCGCCATCCTGTTTTTCTTGATTGGCATTGTGCTATTAGGACTGGGGGTGGTAGGCGAATATATTGGCCGTATTTATCAAGAAGTCCGGCAGCGGCCTCGGTTTGTGGTTCGTAAAGTACTGGAGCAAGATGCACAGAGTGCGGTGGCAAAACCGAATGAAGAAGTGACAGTCTAGCACTGACTCATCACCCGACCGGCTCATGCTCCATCCGCCCCAAAACCACCAAACACACCAACGCAATCACCAAATAAACAGGCAATATCAACAACGCAGCCTGATAATTTTCCGTTGAAAAATAATGAACGCCATTCACTATTTTACCTTGCCAAAATACATCCAGTATTTTTCCAATCAAAGGTTCTGTAAAAGAACCAAATAAGGCATCCCCTGTATTGATCAGTGCAACGATGGTTCCCGCAAAACCAATTTTATTCAGTTCTTTTGCCAAAGAAAAACAAGACATATAAGAACCCATGCCCATGCCAAAAACAAATAAGACGAAAGCAAATAACCACAAGGGCAAATGAATAGCAAAAATAATCAAAAGCAATGTTAGCAGCGCCAGGCCAGTACCAATGATAGAAATCCGGATACGTTGTGGTATATCACCCGCAAAATAACCGAATACCGGGCCGCCTACTGCAAATCCCAGGAAAATACAGGTCGTTAAAGAAGCCGCTTGCGTTGAAGTCAAATGATGTGCTGCTTCAAAGAAAGGATTGCCCCACAGCCCACCTAAAACAGCAATTGGGGTGAATGCAAGACCGCTATACAAAGTAAGCAGCCAATTTTTTTTGTTTTTTAGTATTTCCGTAATATCAGACAGCTTGATCATGGTATGTTTAGGTGCTGTGGCCAACATTGTCTCCGTTGTTTTTTTATCTTTCACAAAAAACAAAAAAACCACTGCTAACACGATGCCAAATATACCACAATAAATTAAACTCATGCGCCAACCGGTATGAGCCACTAAAAAAGCCAACGGTATCTGGCCGCACATTGCACCCACCATGGCCGCTGTTCCTAAAAAACCATCGACAAATGCAACCTGATTGGGCCTAAACCATAGCACCGACATTTTCATATAACTCACTGTGGCAAATGCGGTGCCTATACCGATGAATGCGCGCGAGAACCCGGCGGTAAGAAGAGTCTCCGTGCTTGCAAAAGCTAGAGCAGCCAGTCCGCAAATGGCGATAGCGCCAGTCGTCAAAAAGCGGGGGCTATAACGATCTAGTAAAGGCCCTGCAAACAATTGTGCGATTAAATAAGCATAAAAATACGTTGCTGCCAAATTTCCTAAACCAGCACCATTCACATGAAATTGATGCATGAGATCGGTTGTCATGACGCTAGGCGATACGTATAAAATATATTTATAAAATGCAAATAATGCACAAAGGCCGATGACTAGCCATGGATATAATTGATTGATAGAAATTCCAAATAATTTTTTTGCTGTTGGCTCGCTATTCATTCCAAACCTCGCATCATTCTAGGTATTTTTTCAATGCCCCCATAGTACTATAAAAACTATTTCAGGAACTACTATTTTTCTGGCCTAATCAAGCGAGAGGTAAAATGATATGAATCAATGGAGGCAAGAGCAAGGTAAAAAATTTTTTACATTTTACGTCTTAGAACGCGTTAATTTTTTAAGCAGCAATATTGCTTCGTGATGACCTTGCTCAGCAGCACGTTTCACCCAAAAACGAGCAGATTTTGGAATTTTATTTTCATAAAACCAACAACCCATTTTATATTGTGCTTCTACATCATTGTGTAACGCTTTTTTCACTGTGTCTTTTGTAATCCATATCATAATTTATACCTCCAAGGTCTGTTTTAATATAAAGTGATAGCGTTCCCCGTGTAATAGGGTAAAATAGCGCGCTGCAGCCTTTGCGGGCCATAGCTCCGCTAGCCGGTGTCTGTTTTTAAGAATAGACTAATTTTCCTCCAAAAAGAGGTATGTGCTCGGCTAAGAGCTATTTTCTCTAGGCGAAGATACACAAGTTCTCACAGACTTGCAACTATTTTTTTAAATTTTTTTTATTTTTTTTAATAAGATATGATGGACAAAAAATCATGCCGATTCAATTAACAGAAGATATCTCTAAACGTCTACGTGCGGCTAGAAAGGCCGTGGGTTTTAAGGCTGCAAAAGATTTTGCGACTAAGCATAAGATCCCGCTCTCCACCTACTCACAACATGAAACAGGCAAACGAAGCATTAGCGCAGAACTCATTATTAACTATAGTTCTTATTTTAATGTTAACCCCTGCTGGTTATTAACTGGCAATGGTGAGCCTTTTTATGGCGAGAACCAAAAAGAAAAAAAAGCCATTGTTGAACGAGAAACGTATTCCATTTCACACAAAGTTAATGATGATCATAGTCGATATAATGAAATTGATTTGGCTTTATTAAAAAGAATTTTTTTGGCCGCAGAACATTTATTCGAAGAACCATCACGTCAAACGACATTTCAAGGGCTGATTAATCATTGCTTTGAAATTTATAATGCCGTCTCGACGTTGTCTGCTGATACAGAAGAAAAAGACAAGATCATTCGGTTGACGCTTTCGACTATTAAAGCATAGCTGTCTAACATGGGTAGGTTAACTGATCGTATTAGCTCAGGTACCTAATATTGTCATCCCCGCGCAGGCGGGGACCTATTCATCCAAGGCACCTTTCCTGCTATAAGCAGAATGGGTCCCCGCCTGCGCGGGGATGACAGTGTTGGGTGGCTTGATCTGTTACAACTGATCACGAGGGTCGTTTACTGCTTATCGCTTCCACGCAGCAGACCCCGACCGCCCCAACCCCGCAATGACCCTGATTTTAATTTTTTGAATACGATGATGATCAAGCTGCTCTTTATCAAGCAAAAGTTGCTGCAAAAACCAATTCGACAACTCTTCTACTGTCACATTATAAATAGGCAACACAATGACATCCCTTTTCAGCAGCATGATTTTTTCCGTATTAAACTGGACGCAGCAATAATCACCTTCTTCACGCACGTCCAGATAGTTGCATGCTCCGGCAATTAATACCGCTTTGTCGAGTGAGCGGCATAAGGGAGCTAATTTTTTTTCGTAAAAACGATAGTCAAATGAAAGTCCCTCATCTTCTATGCGTGTGGTGAGGAAAGCATGGACCCGATAGTCATGGCCATGAATATTTTCACGATCAGTGCTGGAAAACACCGTAAAATGCCCAGCAGAAAATTTTAAAGATTCTTTAAATAATTCTATGGTTGATAATCGAGTCGACACTTCTTTTTTATCTACCATGTTGCTTTACCCTTTTAGCGCGATAAAGAACAAAAGGCAATAAACAACAAACGATGACGCCCGCAATTAAGATGGTTTCATATTTTACGACACCACCTATGCTGATATGTTCAGGCGGTAAAAAACCTAAAATAATGGCGCCTATACAAGTAATGATGCCCACGCCCCCGACTAACCAAATACCGAAATGTCCTCCTGGAATGTGAAAAGCGCGTTTGATATGAGCATGCTTATAGCGTAAACGAATCGCTGTGGCAAAAAGCAAGACATAAAATAATAGCGCAACTTGTGCCGTCAAATTAGATAGTACCCAATAAGAACTGTTGACCGATGGCATAATGAGATAAACAACACAAATAAAAGTAACGATAATGCCTTGTGTCAGTAAAATGCCGATAGGCATGTTGTGCTTATTTTGTTTTGATAAAAAACGCGGAAGATTGCTGTCTTCTGTTGCGATGAGCATACCGCGTGCAGGGCCTAACAGCCATGCTGTCGCACCACTTAAACTACCGATGATAATTAAAGCGCCTACCACTGGAATGAACCAAGCCATGTGAAATGCTTTAAAGAAAACAGCAAACGCATCAATGACAGCAGAAACCAAATTCAACTGATGAGTCGGCACAACGACGGTAATGGCGAGACAAGAAAAAATCAAAGTAGCTAAAATAATAATAGACGAAAAAAATAACGCGCGTGGATAGTCACGTTGTGGGTTTAACACGTCACCCGCATGCACTGCTGACATTTCCATGCCCATAAAACCAAATAAGATATTCGTTAAAAAAGCAATATTTTGCAGGCTGTTTAAGTTTGGAAAAAAATCTTTTACAGTAAATTGAATTTGACTGGGGTTGCCTTTATAGATCCAAATAAAACTTAAGACCGAGATAAAAGCCATTGGAATGATAGTACCAATAATGGCGCCGATGACACTGACCCAGCTGGATACTCGCAGGCCCAGACAGTTAATGATAGTCGTGCTCCAGAAAGCGCATAAGATAATGCTCAGCATAAAATATTTATTATCGACTAGAGGCGGATAAATAAGATAAGCCAAGATGCCGGCAATAAAAGTAAAGATGGTGGGATACCAGACCACATTATAAATCCACTGCAGCCAAATGGTTACAAACCCCCAGCGCGGGCCGAATGCTTCTCGTACCCAGATGTAAACGCCCCCCGTGTTGGGCCAGCCAGTAGCCAACTCAGCTGTGACTAAAATAGTAGGAACAAAAAATAATAATGCGCCCAACAGATAGAAAAAGACGAGAGAGAACCCATATACAGCGCTGGTTGCTAAACTGCGTAAATTATCAATCGCGATGACATTGATCATCACCAAAGTAAAGACGCTTAATGTTTTACTTTTAGAAGTATTGAATTGTATGCTCATTGGTTTTATCTCACGGTCTAGCAAAAAGAGTGGGCTATTCTACCGTAAATTTTCTGGTAATAATATCGCTTAGCATATAGACAGACCCCGCGCAAATTTGTTTAAATATGTCACATTTATTACAAAAATAGCCTTCAACGAGGAATGGCCGTGCACTATTTGCGCAGAACTATTATCTTAATTTCTTTGTGCTTTTTCTTTGCTCAAGCTGCTTTTGCTGGAGAAATAGTGCATGTCATCGTTTCGGGTGTTTCCGGCGATGCGTTAAAAAACGTACAAGACAGGCTTGCCGTAGAACAAAGGTCTTATGGTAAGGTACTCACAGTTGCCGATGTTCAAAACTTCTATGACCATGCACCTGAAAACATTCAAAATGCACTAAAACCATATGGCTATTTTAAAGCACATATTTATTCTAAACTCATCCATCAAACAATGGCTTGGACAGCACTATTTCAAATTGACCCCGGCCCTGCTTTATATATCACAGGATTAGATATCCATGTCACAGGCCCCGGCGAAATGGATCCGGCCATTCAAGAATTTATGCATCATTTTCCCCTAAAGGCGGGAGATATATTAATAACAAAATCATACGAAGACGCCAAGACTGCTTTTTTTCAAGTCGTCAACGATCAAGGCTATATAAAAGCAGTACTCATTAAAAAAGAAATCCGTATTGATTTAGCTAAAAATACAGCCGTCATTACATTGCATATGGACAGCGGAAAACGTTATTATTTTGGCCAGTTTCATTTTAGCGAGGGCCCTTTTGCAGCAGGGTTTTTACGCCGGTTTGCAGAGTTTCATCCAGGCGACCCTTTTTCTCCGCAAAAAGTTTTGAAGTTTCAACAAGACTTAGCAAACAGCCGTTATTTTCGTGAAGCATCTGTAACGCCCGATTTTGACCGTAGTGAAGATTTTCATGTTCCTACGGAAATAGAAGTAGCGCCCTATCAAGCCAAACAATATAAATTGGGCCTTGGTTATGGAACATTTACCGGCCCTCGTTTATTAGCGGGCGTGGATTGGCGATACATAGGTGATTCAGGGCAGCATGCGACTGCATTGATGAAGTTGTCTCCTGTATTAAAAGGAATTGCTGCGAAGTATTTTATTCCCGGTTCTAATCCATTGACGGACCAATATACGCTGGGTGCCAATATTCAACAATTTAAGCCGCAAAATGGCAGCAGTTTTTCTGAATCGATTAGTGGTGCTTATGTCAAAATGGTTCGTACTTGGCAACATACCTTATCATTAAACTTATTGAATGAACGTTATTTCTTTAACAATGCACCACGTAGAAATAGTCATGAATTCTATCCTGCTTACAGTGTCTCTCATATTGAAACTGACAATATGGTTGATCCTCACTTCAGCAAAATGATTAATTTCACTGTACAAGGTGCCAGCGAAAAAATATTTTCTACCACCAGTTTTATTCAAAGCGAAATCAAAGGAAAATTTATTTTTAGTCCAACAGAACCAAGCCGCATTATTTTACGCGGTGATTTAGGCTATACTGTCGTCAACGATACCAATCAATTGCCTCTCACATTGCAATATTTAGCAGGAGGGCCTGGCAGTATTCGAGGTTATAATTATGGCAGCATAGGCCCTGGGCGTTACTTAGAAATAGCCAGCGCTGAATATCAACATCGTATTATTGATAACGTCTATGGTGCAGTGTTTTATGATATAGGTACTGCTACGAATCAATTTAATGAAGGTTTCAAGCGCGGTGATGGATTTGGATTTGTTTATGTTTCACCCATTGGACCTGTGCAAATTTATTTAGCGCGTGCTGAATCCAAATCTTGGAAACCTAAAAGTATTATATTTAATATAGGAGCCGATTTTTAATGCGTTTTCTTATTAAATATCTTTTTATCACATTCGTCGTTGTTATTGCAGCCTCTCTTTATGTATTGTGTTTTACACAACAAGGATTAGTTATTGATTTGCGCTATCTCACACCATTGTTACCAGGCACGTTAAAAATAGAAAAAATCAACGGTACGCTTTTTTCAGATATTACTTTGCAAGATATGACTTATCAAACGAAAGAAGAAAAAATGACGTTAAAATCACTCATGCTGAATTGGTATCCTAAAAAACTATTGCAAGGCAAATTAGCGATAGGTTCCTTAGTATTAGAAAAACCTCAAATCGTACTTTTTTCTGCAGATGCGTCTTCAGCGGGTTTTTCATGGGATGATATGACATTCCTGCATAGTGTCACCCTGCAACATTTGGTCATTCATCAACTTTCTTTGCAAAAAAAAGATTTGCGTTTCGATTTGACCGGCGAACTTAACAATAAATGGAATTTTCATTGGAAATTATCTATTCCGAAGTTAAATACACTATGCGATCAGTGCGCAGGTTCATTCGTTGGGTCAGGCAGTGTTGCAGGAGGACGATTCGTTCCAACTATCCAAGCGGCTATTCAAGGAAAGAATCTCGTCATAGCAGAGCAAAAGATGGGCCGGCTAAAAGGTATTGTTCAAGGCAATTTAACGATCACAGGTTCGGAAAAACCTGATATTGCAGGGACTATCCATTTAACGCAAGGCCAAGCAGACATTAACGCATTGGGGCTGCGTCTTAACGACATACAAATACAAGCGAATGTAGATAAATCCAATATTATTTTATTACAAGGCAATTTCCGTTCCGGGAAAGGGGCAGGGCATTTACGAGGAAATGTTGATTTAAATAAATCAAATTTTCCTGTGACGCTCACCTTGCAGGGCAATAATTTAACCATTTTGCATATACCCAAGTTTAAAGTTGCTATATCACCTGATGTTAAAATCAGTTTTATTTATCCAGCCCTTGAAATACAAGGTAAAATTCAGATAACTAAAGCGAAAATCAAACTAAAAAATTATATTAGCTCAGTTTCATTGCCCGATGAAACCGTATTGGTAGGCGAGCCTCAAGCTGCCACACCTTCTGTTCTTTTAGCTGCAAAATTACATCTTGCTGTCGATTTGGGCCGGAACATTTATTTTAATTACAAAAATTTTGAAACTAACTTAGGTGGACATTTAATCATAGACCAAACACCGAATAGTCCTGCCACAGCAACAGGTGAAATTGATGCAATCAAAGGCGCGTATACTATTTATGGCCAAGACTTGGTGATTAAAACAGGCCGTTTAATTTATACCGGCAATGTATTGACTAATCCCGGTCTAAACATTGAGGCAATACGTAAAGTCAAAAATATGAATGCGGGCACAAGCAGCATCATGATGCCTACGTTGGAAAACTATGCTGGAACAGATACCATTGTAGGCATACGTATTCTCGGAACAGCAGAAAATCCCAATGTAACGCTCTTTTCAATTCCCGCCGGCCTGACCCAGGCACAAATTTTATCTTCATTGGGCGGTGAAGGTGCTGCGCTCATGGGCGCCATCTCGGCCATCAATCCAAATGCTGCGAAAGTCGGCGGTATGACTAACAAATTAACCAAAATGCTAGGTTTGACCGAAGTGAATATTACGTCTGTTCAAACCTTTAATACGGCCACCAATCAAATGCAATCCACTCCTTCTTTTGTTGTAGGCAAACAAATTTCTAAAAAATTATCATTACATTATAGTATTGGAATTTTTAACCCCATTTCTATTTTTAATATACGCTACCAATTTAATAAAAACTGGGCAATTCAATCTGAAACGAGTACCATTGATAATGGCGCGGATATATTATATGGATTTGAACGGCCTTAGGAGCAGACTATGCTATTTTATAAAAAAATGCTAAAGTACTTTGTGATTTTATGTCTCTGCAGTTTTAGTTTTAATGCGTTTGCAGTAGACCAAGCGGCAAAACAAGAAACAACACCGCCGGCCGAAGATGGACCTTTAACAGCGGAACAAGTGCCGCCTATCAATCAATGATTGTTGTTGTGTCGAATTTATAATTTTGGTATCGGTTTCTGTTTTTTAAAAAATCAGATCAAAAAGGGGTGGATGATAATGTTAAGGAGTGGAAGTTCATATTTCAAAGGGTCCGAAGAGCCCGAAGAGCCCGTGGGTGTCGATTTCGAGACGACATCTTCTGATCAAAATTTGGCACCCACCACAGGCTGTTGTAATTGCGTCGTTGTTTTGAAAATACTGTTTGGAATTTTGGCGGCAGGCGGTGCTATTTGGCTAGCCCTGCTTCACATGCCAGTCACTGCGGGTGCTTTCGGTATTTGTTCTTTTCTTTTGTTTGCATCCGCTCGCTCACGACCGGAGCCTGCCAGTCCTAGTTCTAATTCGGTGAAATCGCCGTCGCATGATAGTCAATCCATCCGACGATCACCTGCATCTGCTAAAAGGTAATCCTTTTCACCTCATAAACCATTTCCAACTCACCAATTTTGTGAGTTAACTGATTCAATTCTTTAATGTCCTGAATTTGTATCGTGATGACTATGGATAAAGCGTGGTTTTTTTTATTGATCGTAGAACTCATTGCAATCAAATCGACTTTTGCATTGGCGAGTAACGCAGTCAATTCTTTTAATAGGCCCGCCCTTTCATAAGACCGCACTTGCAAATCAACATAATACGTTCCTAATTGTTTATTGTCCCAATTGACCTGAATTAAGCGGTTATTGTGTTCAGGTGTTAAATGCGAGATATTATTGCAATCGCGCCTATGAATAGAAACACCACGTCCTTGCGTAATATAACCAATGACGGCATCACCCGGGATCGGCTTACAGCATTTAGCAATCCGTGTGAGCAAATCATCAAAACCGCTTACTTGAAAATGAGCATTCTTAGCAGGCGCTGTTTTTGCATGCGTTTCAATGTCCGGCAAGGCCGTTGTCTCAGGCTGCATTTCACGTTGTAATGTATGCACAATTTGCGCGGCCTTAATGTTCCCATGCCCCACGGCGGAATATAAAGCATCCGCGTTCTTCAAATGCAGACGCGCAGCCATTTTTTGCATATCAAATGAGGGCATGCCAGCCCGGACGATTTCTCGGTCGAGTTGTTGTTTTCCTATTTCAATATAGTGGCCCACCTCTTGTTCTCGAAAAAATTGCGCTATTTTGGCACGCGCACGCGCCGTTTTAATATAACCCGCATCTTTTTTTAGCCAGTCACGGCTGGGCGCCCCCTCTTTCGTCACGATAATTTCAATTCGATCACCGGTACGAAGTGTATAAGTCAGCGGCACAATGTGACCATTGATTTTGGCCCCGCGGCAACGATGTCCTAATTTGCTGTGAACATGATAAGCAAAATCAAGCGGTGTTGCGCCCACGGCCAAATCCATAATATCGTTTTGCGGGGTAAAAACATAAATACGGTCTTCAAACACTTCCTGAAATGTTTTGTCTGGTTTAGCATCATGCTGCGCAAGTTCACGATGCCAACTCAGCAACTGACGTAAAAAAGTAATTTTTGCTTCATAACCACCATGATGCGTTTTGTCTTCTTTGTATAACCAATGCGCCGAAACACCGTGTTCAGCTTCTTCATTCATTTGGTCTGTTCGTATTTGAATTTCGAGATGCTTCCCATTTGAGTCAACCACCGCCGTGTGAATTGAACGATAACCATTGGGTTTTGGATAAGTAATATAATCATCAAACTCTTCAGGAATCGGTTCCCATAGACGATTAATGATGCTCAATGCGGTATAGCAATCATCCAAGGTAGGCACCAAGATACGCAATGCGCTGTAATCAAAAATAGATTGATAATCTAATTGTTTTCGTTTTGCTTTAAGGTAAATGCTATAAATATGTTTTGCTCGGCCTGAAATAGTCGTTTTGATTTTAGCTTTAGCAAATTCATCTTTTAATAATGCGATTATTCCATGAATACGTTTTTCGCGATCAACACGACGTTCCGCTAAAAAAGCGGCAATTTTTTTATACGTTTGAGGGTCTGTATAATGAAAAGCAATGTCTTCCAGTTCCCACTTGATTTGCCCGATGCCCAGGCGATTAGCAAGCGGTGCATAAATGTCTAACGTTTCTTGTGCCAGCCTTTTTCGCTCTTCAAAATTAATATTTTTAATCCCGCGCATAATACAGATGCGCTCTGCCAATTTAATCAATACCACGCGAATATCGGAAACCATCGCTAAAAAAGTTTTACGTAAACGGTCTATTTGTGTCATATCACGCGTTTTATTAATATTGGTTTGCAGCGTATTCATGATGTTAGTTTGCTTAACACCGCTGATTAATTTGGCAACGATATCGTTAAAATTTTCTTTGACTGTTTCCAGGGTCAAATGCGCTTCATTCAGGGAACTGACGAGAATGCTTGCTGAGACCGCATCAACATCCATTTTTAAATCCAATAAAATTTCAGCCATTTCCAGTCCTTGCTCAAGACAAGGCTGCCCGTAAAAAGTTGTTAATCCTTGGCTGGCGGTTTTTGCCAACAGGGCTGCTTTTTTAATAAGTTCAAAATCAGGCAGAGCATATTTTTTGGCAGTCTGTTGCAGCCACGCATCAACGTCGAGGTTGCCATCTGGCAGATGAGGAAATTTTTCTTTGACTGCGACCATCTTTCACCTCTTTTTTTTATTTTTCAAATAGCGCCATGGCTTCAACATGGCTGGTATGCGCAAACATATTGATAACACCGGCCTGGGTCAATCGATAGCCATGAGTATAGACTAATTCACCCGCATCGCGTGCCAAGGTGGCAGGATTGCATGAAATATAAAGAATTTTTTTGGCGGTAAATGGCGCAAAATGCGCGATGATTTCTTTCGCGCCGGAACGGGGCGGGTCTAGCAGAATTTTATCGTACTGTTGTTGCATCCAAGGCGCTTCTATTGAAGGCGAAATTAAGTTGGCCACATAAAATTGCGCGTTGGTTATTTGATTAGCGCAGGCATTGGCTGCTGCGCGTTTTACCATGGCTTCACTGCCTTCAATGCCAGTGACCTGTTTGGCAAAGCGAGCTAAAGGCAGCGTAAAATTACCTAAGCCGCAAAACAAATCCAGCAGGTGTTCATCAGGCCCAGGTGCCAATAAACGCAGGGCTTGTTTAATCATCAGTAAATTCATTTCTGCATTAATTTGCGTGAAATCCAGCGGGTGAAACTGCATGTTGAGATTGTAATCGGGTATGGCATAACTCAGCAGCTCATCCGAACTATCTGCCGGCCAGAGCCGGTGAATGAGTGCGGGAGAATTAGGTTGTAAATAAATATGTAACCCCGTTGATTTTCCAAATTCACACAGTTTCACAAGATCCGTTTCAGGCAATGCAATCAGATGACGAAAAATTAAAGCAGCCGCCTCATCACCTACCGCAACTTCAACTTGTGCAATCTGTTCATATTGATTTAAGCTGGCTATGAGTGCTGCAAGCGTATCGATCCGCGTACCTACGCTGGGATGAAGCACTAAACAAGATTGAATATCTGCAAGATAATTACTACATTTTTCTCTAAATCCCACCAATAATTTATTTTTCTTGATAACATACCGCACGCCTAAACGCGCTTTTCGCCGATATCCCCATGCTTCACCAGAAAGAGGTGGTAGCAGTGTCTCAGGTACAACTTTACCAAAATGCTGGAGCTGTTCGAGCAACGTTTGCTGTTTAAATTGTATTTGTTGAGTAAGATTCATATGTTGCATACTACAGCCGCCGCAGATGCCTGCATGCGCACACGCAGCTGTCACTCTTTCGGGAGCCGCCACTTTAATTTCAGTCGCAATGCCCTCCTGATAACGACGGTGTTGTCGAGTTACTTTGCAAGTGACGGTTTCACCAACGAGTGCACCATGGACAAACGTTGTTTTGCCATCCATTGTTGTGATACCACGCCCATCATGACTTAAACCATGGATAGCGACATCAAGCTCAGGCAATGTTTTTTGTGTCTTTCGTTTCATTGTTTTACACTAGAGAATGGAAGGGGGTGTCATATTATCAAGTTATACCAGGCCCCTACAACTCAAGGATGATGTTATGGGTCAATTTTTTGCGATACACCCCGATAATCCTCAGCCCCGTTTGGTCAAGCAAGCCGTTAAAATCATCCAGGACGGCGGTATTATTGTCTATCCTACTGATTCCGCCTATGCCATAGGTTGTCAGTTAGAAAATAAAGAAGCCTTGGATCGAATCCGCTATTTACGCCAGTTAGAAAGCGGCCATCCTTTCACCCTGATATGTCGGGACTTATCTGAAATCGCGACTTATGCCATCGTCAACAACCCCTCATTTCGCCTCTTAAAGGCCCACACACCCGGCCCCTATACTTTTGTCTTAAAAGCAACTAAAGAAGTCCCTAAGCGCTTATTACACCCTAAACGCAATACAATTGGGCTGCGGATACCTGACAATAAAATCGTGCAAGCACTGCTGATGGAATTAAACGGCCCCTTAATGAGCGTGACACTCACTTTGCCCGATCAAGAACACCCTTTTATCGACGCCCAAGACATACAAGACCTATTAGGCAACCAAGTCGATTTAGTCATCAATGGCGGCGCTTGTGGCACAGAAGGTACCACGATAGTGGATTTGGTAGATGGTATACCTAAAGTTGTTCGGGCCGGAAAGGGAAGCTTGGATGCTTTTGTTTAATAGGGCTGTTGCCAATAGTTAAGTGTTAAGCTACTATTAACACGATGATAAAATCGTGGAAACATAAAGGACTTAAGAATTTTTTTGAAACTGGCAGTAAGGCAGGGATCAATGCTGCTCACGAAAAAAGAATAAAAATTATTTTGCAACGATTAAGTGCAGCGATAGAAGCAGAAGATATGAATACACCAGGGATGAAATTCCATAAATTATCTCATAATCTTGCTGGATATTTTTCTGTTTCAGTCAATGGAAATTGGCGCATTATTTTTAAATTTGAAAATGATAATGCAGTTGAAGTTAATTATATCGATTACCACTAGGAGATATTAAACATGATGATGCACGAGCCTTTACATCCTGGCGAAATTGTA
>JAHFSI010000044.1 GCA_023265835.1 Legionellales bacterium | reverse complement strand
TGTTTGGGGGTGCATTTTTCTTGTAGGATTTGCCATACGGCCTCTGTGATAGGCATCTCTACTTTGTTTTTATCAGCAAGCTGGATGACAAGTTCCGCGTTGCGTTTTCCTTCTACGACTTGACCAATTTCTTTTTCAGCTTCCGTCGCATTTTTACCTTTTCCAAGCGCAAGACCAAAACGGCGATTGCGTGATTGATCATCTGTGCAGGTGAGAATGAGATCGCCTAGTCCAGCAAGACCGGTAAAGGTCTCGAAGTGTCCGCCTAATTTATTGCCCAGGCGCATCAATTCGGCAAGCCCGCGTGTGATGAGGGCGCAGCGCGCATTAGCGCCGAAACCCATGCCGTCTGAAATACCTGTTGCGATGGCCAATACATTTTTAACAGCGCCGCCAATTTCCACACCGGGAATGTCTGTGCTCAAATAAATACGAAACAGCGGCGTGTTAAACCGGATTAACAAATCATGGGCAAAAGTGACATCTTGGCTTGCAATCACAATGGCTGTGGGTTGTTGGCGTGCCACTTCGTTGGCAAAAGAAGGCCCTGCGAGAACAGCGGAGGGATGTTCTTTGCCTAGCAGCTCTATCACGACTTCATGCAATAATTGCCCGGTGCGATCGTCTAGTCCTTTGGTGGCCCATGCAATGCGCACGCCTGGTTTTAAAAAAGGCTTGAGTTGAATGATCGTATTGCGAAAACCTACCGAAGGAACTGCAATCAGAACATCATTCACCTTGTCTATTGCTGCAGGCAGCTTTGTCATAGGAAGCAAAGTATCAGGAAAAGGATGGCCTGGTAGATAACGATTATTTGCCCGCTCTGTTTGTAAAACAGCAGCGTGTTTTTCATCGGAAGTCCACAAATGCACGATTTGACCACGACGCGATAAATGCAAAGCAAGCGCCGTGCCCCAAGAGCCGGCGCCAAGAATTGCAATGGGTTGTGAAATCGGACTCATTTAGTGGACCCGTCCATCTCCAGTTGTGGTTGAAGCATCATCGGTTTTTTTCTGGCTTTGCATATGTTGTGCATATAACGCATCAAAGTTAACCGGCGCCAATAAAAGTTGTGGAAAGCCGCCGCGTACGACGATATCGGAAATGACTTCGCGTACATAAGGAAACAAAATAGTAGGGCAGAAACTGCCTAACATTTGATGGAGTTGTTCGCTTGGCACATTAGAAATAAGAAAAATACCCGCTTGATGGACTTCAATTAAGAAAGCGGATTTTTTATTACTGGTGACAGTTGCTGTGACAGAGAGCACAACTTCATGCACGTTATCTTGAATGCGGTTGCTCTTGGTTTCTAAGTTGAGCTGCACTTCTGGTTTCCATTCTTCAGTAAAAGTTTGCGGCGTATTAGGCGCTTCATAAGAAATATCTTTAACGAAAATACGTTGAATTTCAAATTGTGGCGCGGTATTCGCAGCTTGTGGGTTTATTGACATGAAATAGTTCCTTAAAAAGTTAACTTAATGGTGGGCATAGTGCTATTCCTTAACGAGAGGCAGGTTTGCCTCTTTCCAGCCGCGTATGCCGCCGGCCAGCAGGTGAATGTTAAATCCATTTTTTGTTAATACAGCAGCAGCTTGACGGGATTCAAGGCCTGTTGCACAGACAATGATGATAGGCCGCGTTTTGAATTTATCGAGCTTACGGTATTTGCTTTCTAGTTCGGCGAGTGGAATGGAGACTGCATCCACAATGTGCCCGGTGGAAAAGTTTTCTTTACTTCGGACATCCAATAACACTGCATTTTGGTGGTTGATCATTTGAGTCGCAAGCGCAGGGCTGATGCGTTGCGCACCTTGTTTTGCGCGGATGAATTCAACGATGATCAATAGTAGTAATAGGACGATTAACGCTATGCTGAGCAGGGCATGTTGTTGTGCGAATAAGAAAATGTCTTGCATTGTTTCACCTAAAATCAAAGAGTGTGTGATTATACACAGGGACCTGGTTAATCGCTAGCGTGACCTGCCCTCGCGCAGCACCACACATCAATTCGAGCAGCCCCCTGTTGTTTAAGGGCCTTGCAAAATTCCACCATGGTACTGCCTGTCGTTATCACATCATCAATGACCGCCACATGTTGTCCTGAAAAATTTTTTGTCACAATAAACGCTCCCTTAACATTTTTTCGACGTTCTGCAGCAGAAAGCATTGTTTGCGGCTGGGTCAGTTTGCGGCGGTGGCAATGTGAGATATGAATCGGCAGGTTAAGCATGTTAGCAATTGGCCGTGCTATTTCCAGTGCTTGATTGAAACCGCGTTCTTTTAAACGGGCCTTATGTAAGGGCATTGGGATGATGAGAGAAGGCAATGGACTAGTTCGATACCATTTTTGTTGTATTTCTGCGGCAAGCAGCTCGCCTAAGAGCCTAGCGTTAACAAGTGCTTGATTAAATTTAAGCTCCAGGATTAATTTTGTAATCGGTAATTCATAACAATAGAGCGCATGCGTGATATTAAAAGGCGGTGTTGTTTGTAAACATTGGCCGCAAATGAATCCGGCAGCACTATCAGGCAAAGGAATAGCGCAACAAGGACAACCGTGGATTAATAACGGCAGCATTTTGTGGCAAGCACGACAAAGGTCTTGGTTTTGTTCAGCGGGCTGACCACATAAAATACAAATAAAAGGCAGGAGCCAAGTGTACATTTTTTTGAGATAATGGTTGTTTATTTGCATAATGAGTTCCTTGTGTTGAAAAGTCGATTTGAAAATATTTCCCCAGCCGATCATGATTCGGCTGCAGTATTAATTCGTGAAGCAGGTGATCAACTCTTGGCGCGTTTAGAGGTGGTTGCGTTACAGCCCAAGCGCATCTTGGATGTAGGTTGTGGGATGGGGCATTGTGCGCGGTTGCTGCAAAAACGTTATCCCGCAGCAGAAATAGGGGGCGTGGATGATTCTGCGGCTATGTTGGCCTATGCCAACGCATTGAGTCCATCTTCAATCCAGTGGTTATGTGCTTCGCTTGATACATTACCAGCAGAAGATCATAGTATCGATTTGGTGGTGGGAAATTTGGTATTGCCTTGGTGTATGGACCTAAAGAAAACGCTGCAAGAGTGGCGGCGTGTTTTGCGGCCGGAGGGATTATTGATTTTCAGCACTTATGGCCCTGATACATTGCGTGAATTGCAAGGGCAACCCATTCAACTACCGCCGTTTGTAGATATGCACGATTTAGGTGATTTATTAGTGCATGCGAATTTTGCAGGCCCTGTGCTCGATGTCGAGCATTTTACCTTGACGTATAGAGAACAGCAACGATTGCAAGATGAATTACAAATGATGGGTTTTATTGCAGGCCAAGAAATGTTGCAGCCAATGGAAAAAAATAGTATGGGTGTTGTTCCTTTGACGTACGAAGTGATATACGGCCACGCATGGAAACCCGAGGCAAGTAAAAATGTATTGGCAGAAGACGGTGTTGTAAAATTTCCGTTGGCGCATTTGAGAAGACAAAAGGATATTTTTTTTGGCAAATGATATTTTCATAGGAATAGATGGCGGCGGCTCTCAGTCCAAAGTACGCATCGAGGACGGTGCCGGCAATTTGCTGAGCCAAGCCATAGGCGGGCCTGCCAATATTCGCTTGTCTGTAGAAGGCGCCTGGCATTCGATTCATGCTGCATTAGAAGAAGCGTTGCAGCCGCTCAATCTTCGTTTAGAAAATAAAAATCATCGTTTTCATGCAGGAATAGGTTTGGCAGGCTGTGAAGTACCCGAGGCCGTTCATGCTTTTTTAAACTATCCGCATCCTTTTACTACTCTGGAATTAAAGAGTGATGCGCATATTGCGTGTGTCGGTGCTCATCAAGGTGCTTCCGGTGCGATTATTATTGTGGGCACGGGTGTTGTGGGTTATCAGGTAGAAGCAGGGCTAGGCACGCGCGTATCGGGTTGGGGCTTTCCACATGATGATGAGGGCGGGGGTGCATGGTTGGGCCTTGAAGCCACACGTTTGACTTTGCAATGGTTAGATCATCGCATGGAAAAATCGCCATTGGCCGAAGATATTTTCGCTTATTTTAATCAAGACATAGAGCAATTTGTTACTTGGGCAAATCGCGCGACTTCTACTGAATTTGCACGTTTGGCTCCCATTGTGATTAATCATAGTCAACAAGAAGAAGTCGCGGTAGTGCGGTTAATGAAAAAAGCGGCGCATGCGATTGATAAAATCGACCAGGCCTTAGCAAAAAAACGTATCCAAAAGAAAACATTACCGTGTTGTTTATTAGGAGGCATTGCACCTTTCATACAGCCATGGCTGCATGCAGATCTGCAAGCTTCATTTGTGGCGCGGCAAGGCGATGCAAATACAGGTGCAATTTTAATGATTCGTGAGCAAGTCAAAAAGGAAATAGCGTGAGTCTTATTTTAACGGGACTGCAAGTGTATTCAGAGCAAGGTGTTATCTCCGATGGAGCGGTGGTGGTTAATGATGGATTGGTCCAGTCGATTGATTATGCCATGCAGGTGCAAAATACGACGAGCGATGAAGTGTTATCTTATCCGGCCGATTATCATCTTGTGCCAGGCTTTATTGATTTGCATGTACACGGTGCAAATGGTTGTGATGTGATGGATGCAACATTTGAAGCACTGCATAGTATGAGTAAAACACTAGCGGAAGAAGGCACCACAGGATTTCTTGCAACGACCATGACGGCGAAAAAAGATGAAATTGAAAAAGCGGTGGTGACGGTACGTGATTTTATGGATGCTAAGCATGAAATGAATGGCGCAGCTATTTTGGGGGTGCATTTAGAAGGGCCGTTTATTTCTCCTAAAAAAGTAGGTGCGCAACGCGCAGATCAAACTTGTTTGCCTGATATTGAAATGTTTGAGCAATGGCAAAACGCAGGGGGAAATGCAATTAAGTTAGTGACGTTGGCGCCGGAGTTAGCTAACAGTATTGGGTTTATTCGTTATTTAAAAGAGAAAAATATTGTTGCGGCGTTAGGCCACACAGATGCCATGTACGCCGAAGCTTTGACTGCAATTGCAGAAGGGGTAAATTATGCGACACATGTCTGTAATGCAATGCGCGGCATTCATCAACGCGAGCCAGGTGCTATGATGGCGGCATTGATGTCAGAGCAAGTGGTAACAGAATTGATTGCGGACGGCCATCATCTCCATCCTGCCATGGTGCAGTTGATTTTGAAATTAAAAAGCAAAGAAAAAATGTTGTTAGTGACAGATGCGATGCGGGCGAAATGTTTGGGTGACGGCACGTATGATTTGGGTGGTCAGGACGTGGTGGTAAAAGAAGGCGTGGCCATGTTGGCGGACGGTACGCTGGCAGGCAGTACGCTGAAAATGTCGACTGCGATTCAGAATATGATGCGGTTTACGCAGTGTGATTTTAGAGATGTGTTGCAAATGGTCGCTGAAAATCCAGCGAAGGTGTTGGGGATTTTTGATAGGAAAGGAAGTATAGCGATAGGGAAAGATGCGGATTTGGTGGTGTTAGATCCGCAGTTTAATGTTGTTTTGACAGTTTGTGCGGGGAAAGTTGTTTATCGTAAGATACAATGATTATTAGATCTATTTCCACAAATCATCATCAGATTTAAATCTGGGTTTAGGGTTCACGGGAACGTTTTTTGCTAAACCAATCCACGTAGAAAAATCAATGGACTTAATACTTTTTTCAAAAGCAGGTGTCATATGGATATTAAATCGGCTCATATTTTAATTCCTAAAAATAAGTAGAGAGAGTGGGCTGCTATATTTGCATATACAGTATATTGCAGTATCAATCATGATACCAGCCATTACTATCCGGTTAATCGGTACATTTGCTAGCCGCACCTGTCATCCCGCAAAATTTTCGTCAACAGGATTAAACAAAGACATTGTTCTAACACGAAAATTTGTGCGGGATCCGGTTGGGGCTTTTTTAGTAGAACGTGTGTTCTAACAAAATATTTTATAGAACAAAACAGTATATATTAGGGTCGCTAACCGGATCCCGCACAAATTTTCGTGATAAACCAGTTTTTTTGTTGAAAACAAGGGACGAAAATTTTGCGGGATGACAGATGCGATGATAACTGTGGGACAGGTGTGGCTAGCAAATGTACCGAGTAATTGAACAGTGCGGTGCCAACAAGATCACAGAGCTATTTTTACAAAAGAGAGAATATTTAAAACAAAATGTAGCATTTTGCGCAATTTGTTGATAAAATGAACATATCTAAATGACATAGTCTTGAAAATATCCAATGAAATAAAGAGGTTAGTTAAAATGGGCAAAGAGCCAGGGCCAGAAGATAAAGATAGCTTAGATAGCAAAATTGAGGCCTATCAAGAGATCACGCAAGATTATTTAAAATATTTAGATGGAAAGTCTGCACCACTTAGCAGTTGGCGTTTTCAACTCACCAATGTGTTCTATCGTGGAAAACATGCACGGTGGTTTGTATGGGACATTTTAGCAGGCGGCGTTCAAAATAATTTTATGTTTGAGTGGGTAAAAAAACCAGAGCATGCTGTTTTTATCTCGTTGATTAATCGGATTGCTTTATTAGATAGATGCGCTGACGTAACTTTACAAGGAATTTTTAATACCCTGCAAACAGAAAGTAAAGCTGAATTATGCAACGCTTTTTTCAAGTATTTCACGCTGATAGACAACCAATATTCTACCCAAAATA
The DNA here is from genome assembly GCA_023265835.1 of Legionellales bacterium. Lineage (GTDB taxonomy): Bacteria > Pseudomonadota > Gammaproteobacteria > DSM-16500 > DSM-16500 > UBA4722. The sequence goes on along the minus strand of JAHFSI010000044.1, from coordinate 11,002 downwards.
AAAATAAAGATGAAACTTATTACCGCAATATGAGAGGACTTAAACAGGATATTAATCGTTTTGCAGAAGAATGTGGAGTAGAAGAAAGAATTGTTAAAATAAAGCCTGAATCTGGAAAACATTATACGTATAAATTAGTAGATAAGGCGCAAAACAAACAAGAAATTCGTGCTTTTAAAACAATGTGGAAGCGATGGACAAAAGCGATGGCCGGTTTTATGGCTTTCGTAGAAATTTTTGTTGGATTAACGGGCATTAGTGCAGGTTTAGCGACGCTTGGTTTGACTGCGATGCCCTTTATAGCAATTGTTTTATTGAAAATAACCGTTGCTTATAGCGCTGCATTTTTTGGTTATTTGTTTGCGAAGGAAGATCTTTTTTCATTAGGGAAACAGCTTTTTTTAGGTAGAATATTTAAAATAAAAAATCCGACTACCGGTCAATATGAATCCTTGACAGGTTGTCAAAAGTTTTTTATTGGGCTGCTTTCACCTTTTTCGATGATTGCAGGTTTTTGTATTAGTTCACTCGTTTTTTACAGTATGCCCAGCGCTATCGTGTTGCCATTGATAGGTTGCTCTATATCTCTTCTTCCCTTGACAATTATTGCAGCTCCTTGTGTTTTTCTCTTAGCAACCGCTGCATTCTTTTTAACAATTAAAAATATCGTCAGTCATATAACAAAAGAACAAGTGGCGGCGTATTTTAAGAGTTTGGGCTATCAAGAAGGGAAGGAAACGATACCTTTTTATATTGGTCGTCTCGCTGTGGAAATATTGAAATGGATGATTGCATTAGTTGTCATGGCGATAGTGGGGATGGGAGGATATTATTTATTTAAAGATAAGTCTGTTAATATGTTGCATAAGGTATGGCAAGGACTATCTGTTATTACCGTTGATAAAATTGCAGGTTGGATGTCTTTTCTTTATTCATCTATCAAATTCATTTTTGGTTCTAAGAAGGTGATGGATATTTTTCAAGTAATAGCAGATAGTATAAAGGAAGCATTCACATCTAAAAAAGAAGATGTGTCATCACCTAAGTTGAATCGAATGCAGCAAGAAGTGGCAAGCTCATGGGCATCTTATTTTACAACAACTGTTACAACAACCTTATTGCTCACGCGTACGCTGTCAACGGCTGGCCTTTATGGCACAGCGGTTCGTGATGATCATGTTGTTCTTCCCGTTGTTCCATCCAATATTGTGCCTGGAGTGAGCGCAGGGTCTGCTGCTGCTTATTCTGCTGGGATTTATGGAGCTTCTTATTTTAAGGGCAATCAACAACAAAAAGCTGAGCCTTTGGAGTGTGATACAAGATCATTCTTGAAAAAATAAATTTATTTTTTCTTTTTAGAAACCTTAGGCTTCTGCCGCATCACCCGAATCACATTTTTATTATTACGTATTTTCCTTAAAATCCGTGCAAGATGAATACGATCGCGGGCGGTAATAGTTAAATTCACAGAGAAATAACGTCCATCAAATCCTTCTACGTTGATGTTTGAAATATTCGAATCATTTTCAGCAATGGTTAACGCCAGGCTTGCTAAACTGCCGCGTTGATTAACAATATTGACATTTAAATCAATGGGAAAATCGCCTTGTACGTTCTTTTCCCAGTGCAGCGAAATATATTTGTCAGGGTCTTTTTGATAAGGCAATAATGCGGGACAATGTTCTACATGCACCATTAAGCCATGGCCTGGTTTAATGTAACCGCCTATAGGATCGCCTGGAATGGGTCTGCAACAATTTGCAAAGATGACCACGACGCCCTCTGTGCCGGCAATATTGAGTGTATAAGGCGGTGTAACAGTTGTCTCTGTAGTGATAGATTTTTCATTTTGATCGTTCAATTTAGCGAGTTGTTTAGCGGCGAGCAAAGCCGAGCGATTACCAATGCCCACTTCTTCGTAAAAATGATTGATTGAATCTAATTTTACTGTTTTTACTAGAGAATCCAGATGGTCAGGCGCAATGTTGGCAAGCGACAATCCAAACGTATGTAATGATTTTTCTACTAACCGTTTGCCGAGCTCGACGGATTCCTCGCGTTGTTGTTTTTTTAGAAAATGTTTGATGGTGCTGCGTGCTTTGCCAGTGACGATAAAACTCAGCCAAGCTGGATTTGGCCGTGCGCCGGGCGAGGTAATGATTTCAACTTGCTGGCCATTGATTAGCGGCGTGCTTAACGGCGCAAGTCGGCGGTCTAATTTTGCTGCGACGCAGGTATTGCCGATATCAGAATGGATCGCATAAGCAAAATCAACCGCCGTTGATCCCGCAGGTAATTCCAAAATACTGCCTTTCGGGGTGAACACATACACTTCATCGGGAAACAAATCTATTTTTACATTTTCAATGAACTCTAATGAATTTTTCGAACTTTTATGCATTTCTAAAACGTTTTTCAACCATTCTTGTGCGCGTTGCTGCGCCTCGCCTAAGACAGATTTTTCTGTTTTATAAAGCCAATGCGCGGAGATACCATACTCTGCCATTTTATGCATTTCTTCGGTGCGGATTTGGACTTCAATCGGCACGCCATAAGGGCCAAATAAAGTGGTATGTAACGATTGATAGCCATTGGCTTTGGGAATAGCAATATAATCTTTAAATCGTTGGGTAATCGGTTTGTAAAGATTATGCAAAATGCCAAGCACACGATAACAGGTGTCGACTTTGTCCACGATAACGCGAAATCCATACACATCCATGACTTCTGAAAAGGATAAATGTTTTTCGTGCATTTTTTTATAAATGCTGTAAACGTGTTTTTCACGGCTAGTCAATGAGCGTGCGCGGAGATTAAATTTTTTGAAACTTTTTTCAATTTGTTCATTGATGTAAGTCATCATTTCTTGGCGGTTGCCATGTGCTTTTTCTACGGCAGTTTGTAGAATTCGATAGCGCATGGGATAAAGCGTAGCAAAACCTAAGTCTTCAAATTCAACACGAAAAGCATGCATACCAAGTCGATTTGCAATGGGCGCAAAAATTTCTAAGGTTTCTTTTGCGATACGACGGCGTTTTTTGCGCGGCAGACTTTCGATGGTACGCATATTATGTAAGCGGTCAGCGAGTTTGATCAAGATGACGCGTATGTCTCGCGCCATGGCCATGACCATTTTGCGAAAATTTTCTGCTTGTGCTTGTGCGCGTGTTTCAAATTCAATTTGTGTCAATTTGGTGACGCCGTCAACCAGGTCTGCAATCTCCTTGCCAAATTGAGCGACGATGTCTTGTTTGACGATATCGGTATCTTCAATCACATCATGTAAAATGGCGGCGATGATAGTGGGTGGGTCCATGTGTATTTCGGCGAGGATTTTGGCGACAGCCAGAGGATGAGTAATATAGGGTTCGCCGGTATGTCGTTTTTGCCCTTCATGTGCCTTGCGCCCGAGCTGATAAGCTTGCTCAACGATCTTGATTTGTTGATCGTCTAAATAGTGTGATAATTCAGTGCGTAGTAATTCAAATTCGATCAAGTGGCTTTGTCCCCGGGTGGCTTATTCCTCATTATCTATTTTCCTTGGGGGATTGTCATCTGGATGAGTGTAGTTGATAGCAGTTCACCGTCATTGCGAGCGAAGCGAAGCAACCCAGTCTTTCAGCGTTGATTAGTACCTATTAGGTTCAAAAGCAGCGCAAAAAAGACTGGGTTGCTTCGCTTCGCTCGCAATGACGGTAAGCAGTTGAGAGGTTATCCTTCCTCCGACCCAATCGAATGATCATCCGTTGCCGGTGAAGAGGGCGCGATTATGGTAGTCGTGCTTTCCACAACAACAGCCGGTTGGATTTTGTCTATTTCATGCGCGTCGCTAAAATCAGTATGCCCATGAGCAATCTCACGTAATGCAACCACCGTTGCTTTATCATTTTCCCAAGGCACAGTAGGGTCTACGCTGCCTCTCATTAATTGGCGAGCGCGTTTAGCGGCCAATACGACTAATTCGAAACGGTTATTGACGTTTTCTAAACAATCTTCAACGGTAATACGTGCCATGTGTTGCATTCCTCAGGAAAGTCTTTGCTAAAAGGCGGTCATTTTACTGGGTTTTGGGGAAAAATACTATATGCAAATAGCAATATAAACAATTTTTGCTTATAAATCAAGCAACTGTAAATTCAGCCAATAATTTATCAAGACAAATAAATTGGTTTTTTTGTAATAAACGGTTCGCTTGAACAATGGTTTTTAAATCGTTGACGGCTGTATCGAAATGAGCGTTCATGACCACATAATTAAAATGATGGATACGTGCTACCGTTTCGCGCGCATCGGCCAGCCGTTGTTGTATCACTTCGGCGCTATCTTGAGCGCGGGCACGTAACCGTTTGGCCAAATCGGTCAGCGAGGGTGGGAGAATAAAAATGCTGACGCAGTCTGGAATTAAACGTTGAATTTGATCGCAGCCTTGCCAATCAATTTCTAAAATAACATCTATTCCTTGCGATAACGTTTTTTCTACCCAACTGCGTGATGTACCATAATGATGGTTGAATACCGTTGCATATTCTAAAAAATCTTTATGTTCTATCATGCGTTGAAACTCTGTTTCATCAATGAAGTAGTAGTTAACGCCTTCTATTTCAGCAGGACGGCGTGGACGCGTGGTATGAGAAATAGAAACGGTGATGCTCGGCATAGATTCAATCAGTGCGCTGACTAATGTCGTTTTACCGGTGCCGGAGGGTGCGGCAACAACATACAGAGTTCCTTGTTTAGACATAGTGTTATTCTACCTCTAATGTTGTTGGCTGAGTATTGACTATACGATCAACGATTGCTGTAGTTGAAAGATCTTTGACGATACCTAACACACGGACTTCGCCGCCATAAGCAAATACGATATCGGCGCCAACGACTTGGTGCGGTTGATAATCACCACCTTTCACTAAAATATCGGGTTGTAGTTTTTTTAATAAACGTTCGGGCGTATCTTCATCAAAAGCAATGATCCAATCCACTGCCCCAAGGCCCGCTAATACGGTCATGCGATGTTCTTGATTGTTGATAGGACGCTGCGGCCCTTTTAAGCGCGTGATGGAATGGTCTGAATTGGTTGCGACAATCAAGTAATCACCTAATTGTTTGGCTTGTTGCAAATACGTGACATGGCCTGCATGCAAGATATCGAAGCACCCATTGGTAAATACAATGCGTTTGCCATTGGCGCGTGCTTTGGAAACGGCAAGTAATAATTGTTCTTCATTTAAAATGCCTGCAGCGATAGGTGATGTGCTAAGTGCGGCATGCAGTTCTGCTGCGCTCACCGAGGCAGCACCTAATTTGGAAACGACTAAACTGGCTGCTAGGTTCGCAAGGGCCATGCTGTCATAGAGTGTTGCACCCGCGGCCTTTGCTGCGCCCAATACGGGAATCACGGTATCGCCTGCGCCAGTGACATCAAAAACTTCGCGTGCATGCGCTGGTAAAGAACGTTCATCACTATTTTTTTGAATGAGTGTCATGCCGCGTTCACCACGAGTTAACAATAAAGCATCAATAGATTGTTGTGATAAAAATTGCTGTGCTTTGACTGTAATGTCATGTTCAGTTTGACAAGGCCCAACGATGGTTTCGAATTCTTTATAATTGGGCGTGATGATGGTTGCGCCGCGGTACATACTAAAATCAAGGCCTTTGGGATCAACAAATACAGGAACGTGAGCGTCTTTAGCGCGTTGAATGAATGCCTGCATATCAGTGAGTGTGCCCTTTCCGTAATCAGATAAGATGACTAGATTGGCGGTTAATAAGTATTTTTCATAGTGCTGAAGAAAAAGTTCCGCATTAAAAGCGGGAAATTTTTCTTCAAAATCCAGCCGAATCAGTTGTTGGTGCCGGCTAATGATACGGAGCTTTGAGAGAGTGCGGGCATTGGCAATTTTTAAGATGTTGTGTGTTACATTGGCCGCGGCCAGTTGCTTTTCCAGTTGGTGTGCAGCATCATCGTTTCCGGAAATACCTAGCAAGCTGACTTTCGCGCCTAATGCGGCAATATTTAATGCTACATTGCCTGCGCCGCCGGGCCGTTCGTCCATTTGGCCAATTTTGACAACGGGAACAGGTGCTTCGGGCGAAATACGGTTGGTCTCACCAAACCAGTAGCGGTCTAGCATGACATCTCCGACGACGAGGATAGAAGCTTTTGTAAAATCAGGTAGTTGAGTTCGCATAAACCCTTAACGGCCCATTAAAAATTTTGCCATTCTAGCATAATAATAGCTTATTAAACAATAAGTTTCGTGTATAAAATTGTCGGCAAGATTTTAAATTAACTGCACTGATAAATCTAATTGCTCTGCACTTTTAGCAAGGATTTTATCAGCCGTGATTAAGGTGGCATTCATATTTGCAGCGCATGCTAAATGCAACGCATCTAGTGTACGTAAATGCGTTTTATAGGATGTCAAAAAATGAATAGCTGCCTCGAACACAGCATCTGTTATATAAACTTTTTCATATATCAGCTGTGTTAAATGGTGATGAAAGAGTGCCGTAATTGAACTAATTTCTGATTGCGACAATTCTTTAGTACGTTTTTTACAAGCAAGCGCCGAAAAAAATTCAGTTTCTGCCAAACGTGAAATACAGAATTGTTCTTTTGATTTGTCTAATAAATTTAATATATTTTGACTATGCTTTTCTGGTATGTAAACTGATACTAAGACGCTCGTATCTAAATAAATAGCCACTTGTTAATTCCTTTCATCTTCTCTGCTTTTTAGAACAGTATCTCGCATCGTTGTCTTAAGCTTATTTTTACTTAGGCGTTGGTGTAGTTGTTGAATTTCAGCGAAAAATAACTTATCTATTTTCCCTGTGGCCGTATCATCGTTAATCGGGATAATTTTAGCGATCGGATGATGATGCGAAGTGATGACAAGTTCTTGGCCTCGACCAACTAATTTTAAGTAGGAACTTAGGTTATTTTTCAAATTCTTAATAGATGTTTGCATAACTATGCCCCATTTTGATGTAGCTACTTTTTTCTATAATATAGCTACTTTTTGAAATTGTCAAATTGGAATTTTATCAACAATAAATTTTTAATAAAACCGTTTTTCACCTTCCGGCCGGGTTTTAAAGCGTTTGTATTGCCAGACATATTGCTCTGGTTTATGGCGAATGGCTTCTTCTAAGAGGACATTTAAACGGGTGGCATCGGCCAATGGATCGTCAGTGGGAAAATTTTCGAGTGAGGGGGACAGCATGACGTCGTAACCTGAATTATCATCACGTCGAGAAAAACTGATAGGAATGATGGCGGCGCCACTGAGGTGGGCGATGCGCCCGGCTGAAGTCAATGAGGCGGCAGGTACGCCGAAAAGAGGTGCAAACACACTGTGTTTGTGGCCCGCATCAATATCGTAGGCATACCAAATTGCCATATTATTTTCGAGTGCTTTGAATAAATCACGAATGCGATTGCGGGGGATGTATTGCACATAATGTTTTTTACGAAACCGTTCATGAATATAAGAAATGAATGCTTTTTTGTGGGGTCGATACATAACGCCGAACGTATAATGTTTTCGAATCAAGCGGCCTACCATTTCCAAACAAGTGAAATGCGGGCCGATTAAAATAATTCCTTTGCCTTTGGTAAATGCTTTTTCTGCATGTTCTAAACCATGTATTTTATAAAGACTATTTATTTTATGGTCTGGCAGCCACCATGCCATGGCGGCTTCAATGACGCCAATACCGATGGAAGCAAAATTTTTCTTGGCGAGTGCCAGGCGTTCTGTAGGACTCAATTGAGGAAAACAAATTTGTAGATTAGTGAGGGTGGTATGTTTTAATTTAGTGGGAAAGAGATATAAAAATTTTCCCATGTTGCTGCCGAGCGCAATTTGCCAGCGGTAGGGAAGCCGGGTAATCAGCCAAAGCAGTCCAAGGATGCACCAGATAGGCCAATAAAGCGGGCTGAATAGAGTGAGTTTCTTTTTAATGTCTTGCATGGCGAAATCATGTTAGAAAAAGGCATTGTGCAGTATGATAGCAGAATAATAAGTAAATGGGGGCAAGAAACGATGCAAGAAACCTTAATAGGCATCCATTGTTTTGTTTCTGGACGGGTACAGGGCGTATGGTATAGGGCTTCTACCCAGGACGAAGCCAAGGCGCTTGGATTGACCGGATGGGCGCGTAATTTACCAGATGGGCGGGTGGAAGTGATGGCTTTTGGTAAAAAAGAGAAGGTCATGCAGCTATATGCCTGGTTGCAACGAGGGCCTAAACGAGCCAAAGTGGAGAAGGTGAGTTTGGATGAGATTGATTGGCAGGAGCACGCATCGTTTGATGTGAGATAAAGAGGTCTCTAAATGAAAAAATTAAGTTTTTTTGTGGGATTAGGATTAGCGCTAGGCATGTCGCTCGCGTATGCGAGTATTAAGATTCCCATGTACTTGGTTGATGGAAAATACATAGGCACACTCTGGGCTGACAATACGATTTATGGGTTGGTATTAACGCCTCGCCTGCACGGATTAACACCCGGCGTGCATGGCTTTCAAATATATGAATATCCTTGCTGCCAGGGCCATGCGAGAGGCGCAGGCGGGCATTGGGACCCACGAAAAACAGAGGAGCATCACGGGCCTTATCAAGGTAACGGACATCTTGGTGATTTACCCGTATTACTTGTGAATGCCAAAGGACGAGCGACGTTGCCCATCCTAGCACCGCGTTTGACGTTGTCGCAGATTGCGGGTCACGCTGTGATTATTGATGAAGGCGGAGATAATTATGCGGATACACCGCTGGAACAAGGCGGGGGTGGAGCAAAGTTAGCTTGCGGTGAGGTGCCTTATCATTAAGTGCTATAAATCGATTAAAATCAATTGGCTTCAATCAATCAATGATTAGTTGCGGAGAATGTCTACCCTATTCTCCGCATTTTTTGCGGAGAATTTCTTGATTTTGCGGAGAATAGGTGCTATATTCTCCGCAAGAGGTGCGGAGAATGACGACTTATATTCACGAGCTTAGCCATTGGCCAACATTCACATGGGACTCAATAAAATTGGCTCCCCTGCTTGCAACGGTACATCAGCATCAGGGCCGCCTTCAAGGGCGCATGGAAGCCTTAGGTTTTAATTTGCAGCATGAGGCAATGCTTCTTACCTTAACACAGGATGTCGTTAAAAATAGTGAGATTGAAAATGAAACGCTTGATCCGAATCAAGTTCGCTCTTCTATTGCAAGAAAATTAGGGATGGATATCGCGGGTCTTATTCCAGCAGATCGTCACGTAGAAGGTGCGGTTGAAATCGCGCTTGATGCCATTCAACATTTTGAGAAACCTTTAACGAAAGAAAGATTGTTTAATTGGCATGCGGCATTGTTTCCAACGGGTCGAAGTGGTATGAGTTTTATTAATGTCGGCGATTGGCGATATGATCAACATGGTCCTATGCAAGTAGTCTCAGGTTCTTTAGGACATGAACGAGTGCACTTTGAAGCACCAGCAGCTCCTCGCATTGAAAAGGAGATGGATGTATTTTTAACTTGGTTTAATAATAAAGAATCCATTGATCCCATCATAAAAGCAGGTTTAGCACATCTGTGGTTTGTGACGATACATCCTTTTGAGGATGGCAACGGACGTATTGCTAGAACCATTACAGATCTTCAGCTTGCTCGTTCAGATAATAATAGTCAGCGATTTTACAGTTTGTCAGCACAAATTAGAAAAGAACGAACTTCCTATTATAAGCATTTAGAAAGCGCCCAAAAAAATGGGCTTGAGGTAACTGATTGGCTTGAATGGTTTCTCACTTGCATGGAGCATGCGCTCGCATTGACTTCTGAAGTATTGGCTAATGTATTGCGAAAGGCTCGCTTCTGGGAACAATATAAAACGGCAAGATTTAATGATAGACAACGCTTGATGTTAAATAAATTATTTGAAGGATTTATCGGTAAACTGACTTCATCTAAATGGGCGAAAATAACAAAATGTTCACAAGACACAGCTTCGCGAGACATACAGGCCCTGATTGAGCTAGGGATTTTAGTCAAGGAAGCGGCGGGAGGTAGAAGTACTAGTTATGTGTTGAATGAATAGAAAGAAAAATTGTGCACGCGATTGTAGTGGCGTGAACACTTACAAAATCAATTTGACTTTTATTCTATCCAAGGACATTATAGAGAAACTTTTTATAAATGTTGTTTATTTATGAAAGGAGAAAGCCAGAAGAACAAGGCTCTATTAGATCACTGTTCATCTGGCTTGTTTAGCGCACCAGCCAAGTGCAGCAAACACGAGGCTAGTGCTAACCACAACAACCTTAAACCAAAGAGAGGTCATTATGGCTAAAGACAGTTTAGCGGTTTCACCCACTTCAAGCAATCTTGTTTCCCAACTTGCTTATCTTATCAATACAGCCTTGAGAGAGCGCTGCGATCTTTCCTCTGATTCTCGCGCAGATTATTATCGAGACCTTGCGACACTAATAGGCTTGGGCTATACAGCGATATTGGCAGAAGGCAGTCGAATAGGGTTATGCAGACCCTACATAGCTACATTTTTACGCTATCGTGATTTTGCTCGGCACGCAGTAAAGCTTGAGACATTCTCGCATGCCATCGCGGAAATCGTTTGCAACGCGATCCGTCCTTTTAAGGTATTGGGACATCCTCTGTATCATGACGAGTTTATTGCAGCACTTGTTACTGTGCTTAGAACATCAGATATAGACAATGTCCTTGCTGATAAAGGGATAAAAAAGATGCTGCAAGAGCTGTTTATAAAGTACAGCTACAGCTAGTCAACACACATCGGGCCTGTTGCTGATGGACAGGCTTGGATGCATTCCAACTTTTGCTCTATGGGCGAGCTTGATAGTTCGTCCCTATTTTCTTCTTTTAATCAAAAATAAAAAAGGACACAACATGAACCATAATAAATCGGACACAGCGTGGAAAATAATATTGGACAAACATTTAAAAGCTTTTTTTGACTACTGTTTGCCCGAGCTGA
>JAHFSI010000119.1 GCA_023265835.1 Legionellales bacterium | reverse complement strand
TCTTAAGTGGATTATTAATGGGATCTTCTGCTAAAACGATACAGAATGGAAGCACAGCTAATTTTCTCATTAAATTAAATCTTAGAGAATTTAGACTGTTGAATAGCAGCTTTAAGCAAGCAGAAAAAATGACAGAAGCAGGTTACTTAGATACGATGGCGCGTATTGAGCAGGAAAAACATAAAATAACCATTAACGTGAGTGACAAAACGCATCGCAAATAACAGCGGGGCAATTACTAAATACAGCATCTACGCCCCAGGACAATAATTCTTTCGCTCGATGCGTATCATTAACGGTATGGGACAACAGTAAATAACCCTTTTCTTTAATCTCTGCTGCTTTTGCCTGGGTCAATAGCGCTTGATTAGCATGAATCGATATACATTGTACTTCTTCAGCAAAATGGTTCCAATCTTCTTGCCATTCATTGAACAATAGGCCCAATAAAGCAGTAGAGGAAATTTTTCTGGCTGTTCTCAACACTTCACGCGAAAAACTCGATATTAACAAAGGTGAAGGCAGCTGCATTGCATTTTCTTGTAACACTTCAAACACACGCTGTACTGCGATTTGTTCCTTTTTTAATCCGGATTTTATTTCGAGATTGGCTGCAAGATGTTGGCCATGCAACAAGTGCAGCACATCCTTTAACAAAGGGATAGATTGATCAGAAAACAGAGGATCAAACCAACTGCCTGCATCTAAGGTTTTTAAATAATCATATGAATAGGATTCAACCATGCCCGCGCCGTTCGTGGTGCGTGCTAGGTCATGATCGTGAAAAACAATCGCATCACCTGTATGAGTCATCAGCACATCAAACTCAACCCAATTAAAGCCTAATTGTTTTGCTTTGAGGAATGCTGCTAAGGTATTTTCTGGTGCATAGGCACTGGCGCCGCGATGGGCGATGATGGGAGGGGTGAGTGATGATTGGAGGGTGGATAATATCATGGATAGAGTTCCTGGTGCTGGTCTGTGTGATTCTATTATGGTTGATTAAACAGTTAAAGATAAAGTTGTGTGAGGTGTTTTATCGTTTTAGCGGTGCTTTTGTTGGTGCTGCACTTGGTTCAATTGCCGGGCCGGGTGGAACAAGTATAGGCGCTATAGGGGGTGCTATCAAAGCAAGTGGCATGGTAAAAGCATTAATGATAGGAGGGGCTGTTGTTGGAGGTACTGGTGCGGCTTACTGTTCCCGCAATACCTTCACCTTCTTTCCATCTACTACAACTGTAACAGTACAAACACCGCCAGATCCAAATGTAAAAAGCATGATTGAGCAAACTGAAATGCTTAAAGCCGAGACCCATGCGGCTATAAAACGATCCCCTAAGCCTGGCGCTAGCACATAAGCTGCTTAGAAAGTTCCCTCTCCCGCCCTAGGGATTAATTAGAAAACAAATTTTGAGTGCGGGAGAGGGTTAGGGTGAGGGAAAAAGGAAACATACATTAGCAATGGTGTGAAAATAAGTACGAGTGCTAAAAATTAGTTAGGTAAAAATGTGGCTTGCCCTCTCCCTGACCCTCTCCCGCAATTAAGACTCCTGTCTTTGTATGAACCGTTGGCGGGAGAGGGAAATTTCTAAGCAGCTTCTGATTAATAAACGTTAAGCCCAGTGCAATCGCGTTGGTTATTCTATTCAGAAGCGTTGAATTGAATTAAGTTACAAACTTGCACTTGACCCTCTCTTCATTTATCAGCAAACTAGCCGCCATGTCTGAAAATAGCCCATTACAACCGCCTTTACTGCCTGGTCAGAACAGCGTCCTGACTTGGAGCAATTTATTGGGTTCCAGCATAGGGCTTGCTGTTAGCGCCTTCATTGCAAAAAACCAGAGACCTGTTTTAATCATTGTTCCGGACACACTGACAGCCAACCGGCTGCATTATGAATTAGAATTTTTTCAATCATCCCAAACTCCTTCATTGCTCATTTCTTTTCCTGACTGGGAAACACTGCCCTATGATCAATTTTCACCGCACCAAGACATTATTTCAGACCGCCTATCGGCGCTTTATAAAATGCCTGCCTTGCAACAAGGCGCCATTATCATACCTATTTCCACCTTAATGTATCGCCTTACCCCATCCGATTTTTTAGACGGCAATATCTTTTTACTCAACCAAGATGAAACTTTAGATAGAGATCTATTACGAAATCGTCTTGGCAAAGCAGGATATCGCTGTGTAGAACAAGTACGAGAACACGGTGAATTCGCCGTGCGAGGCGCCATCATTGATCTTTTCCCGATGGGAAGCCATACACCTTACCGTTTGGATTTATTCGATAATGAAATCGAATCCATTCGTACTTTTTCACCTGAAACACAGCGCTCACTCGAAAAAGTCGATAACATTACGTTATTGCCTGCAAAAGAATTCCCTTTAAATGAAACTTCAATTGAATTATTCAGACAAAAGTGGCGCAGCCAATTTACTGGCAATCCGTTGAATTGTCCTATTTATAACGACGTCAGCGCAGGCATTTGCTCGCCAGGTATAGAGTATTATTTGCCATTTTTTTTCGAAAATACCGCCACTTTATTTGACTATGTGCCCAAAAACAGTGTCATGATGACTATTGGTCAAGTGCATAAAAAAGCCGAAGAATTTTGGCAAGAAATTCAAACACGCTATGAACAACGTTCTCACGATGTGAGCCGCCCTATTTTATCACCGCAACAAATTTTTGTTTCTGTGCCTGAAATTTTTAATCAATTACGCCAATATACTTATATAAAGGCAACATCAGAAGACGTCGCAGCAAACATCCGTTTTACAACAGAGGCACCGGTCAATTTAAAAATAGACAATAAAGCAACAAAACCTCTGCAAGCACTGGAAGATTTTTTAAAAACCTATACCGGCCGAGTATTATTTTGCGCCGAAACAGCAGGACGACGTGAAGTTTTACTGCAATTATTTAGCAACATAAAACTAACACCCACTCTTTTTTCTTCTTGGCACGAATTTTTAGCTTCCCACATTCAATACGGCATCACGGTTGCCTCGCTTGATGAAGGACTCAAATTAGCAGAACCGGCGTTGACCGTTATTGCCGAAGCGCAATTGTTCGGCGAACGCATGATGCAGCGTCGTAAGCGCAAAGAAACCGCGCAAGATATTGATGCGATTATTAAAGATTTAACAGAATTGCAAATCGGCGACCCCATTGTGCATATTGACCATGGTGTTGGACGTTATTTAGGTTTACAAACATTGATAGTGGGCGAGCAACTTGCCGAATTTTTAAGCTTAGAATATGCCGATGAAGCAAAATTATATGTACCCGTCGCTTCATTACAGCTTATCAGCCGTTATAGCGGGGCTGAACCAGAGCATGCACCTTTACATAAACTGGGCACAGAACACTGGCAGCGTGCCAAACGCAAGGCGGCTGAACAAGTTTCCGATGTAGCGGCTGAATTACTGGATCTTTACGCAAAACGTGAAGCACACCAAGGCCAAGCTTGCAAAGAATTAGATGGGGAATATGCTATTTTTGCTGCTGCTTTTCCTTTTGAAGAAACACCCGACCAACAAAGAACCATAGATGAAGTGATTCGTGATATGACCTCCGACAAATCAATGGACCGTTTAGTCTGCGGGGACGTTGGCTTTGGAAAAACGGAAGTCGCGATGCGTGCAGCCTTCATTGCCGCACAAAATAGCAAACAAGTTTCCATTCTTGCGCCAACCACATTGCTTGCCCAGCAACATTATCAAACTTTTTCAGATCGTTTTGCCGACTGGCCCATCCAAATCGCTGTCATTTCACGTTTTCAAACCAGTAAAGAACATAAAAAAACGCTGGAAGCGCTTGCACAAGGCAATATTGACATCATCATTGGCACCCACAAGTTGTTACAGCAAAATATTAAATTTAAAAACTTAGGGCTAGTTATCATCGATGAAGAGCATCGCTTTGGTGTGCAGCAAAAAGAACGGCTCAAAGCGTTACGTGTTAACGTAGACATCTTAACACTCACTGCAACACCTATTCCCCGTACACTGAATATGGCATTTGCCGGCATCCGTGATTTATCATTGATTGCAACACCGCCCGCACGTCGTTTGGCGATTAAAACGTTTATTCATGAATACCAAAATGCGCTGATTCAAGAAGCATTGTTACGAGAAATTATGCGCGGCGGACAAGTCTATTTTATTCATAATGAGGTCGCGAGCATTGAACGGATGGCGCGCGAACTCACTCAACTGGTGCCTGAAGCACGCATAGGCGTTGCACATGCGCAAATGAATGAACATGAGTTAGAACGAATCATGGCTGATTTTTATCATCGTCGTTTTAATGTATTAGTTTGTACGACCATTGTGGAAAGCGGTATTGATGTTCCCTCTGCAAACACCATCATTATAAACCGCGCAGACAAATTAGGTTTGGCACAGTTACATCAACTTCGCGGCCGCGTGGGGCGTTCACACCATCAAGCCTATGCTTATTTACTGGTTCCTTCACATCAAAATCTCTCACCAGATGCTGCTAAACGCCTGGATGCCATGGCCTCGCTTGAGGAATTGGGCATTGGTTTTACCCTCGCGACACATGATTTAGAAATTCGCGGAGCTGGTGAATTATTGGGCAAAAATCAAAGTGGGCAAATGCACGCGATAGGCTTTACGCTCTATATGGACTTATTATCACGCGCTATTACCAGCTTAAGAGAAGGCAAACAACCTGATCTAACCACTTCTATCGCCTCTGGCACAGAAATTGAACTGCAAATCACTGCGCTTATTCCTGAGCATTATTTAGGTGACACCCATTTACGTTTACAATGTTATAAACGTATTGCCAATGCAAAAACACCCCGCGAGCTGGATGAAATCCAAGTGGAAATGATTGACCGTTTTGGTTTATTGCCTATGCCCGCAAAAAATCTATTTGCCCTGACTCTGCTCAAACAGCGCGCAGAAAAATTAGGCATTCTTAAAATAGAAGCCAATAACAAAGGCGGTAAATTTGAATTTAATGAAAAACCCAATATCGATCCGCTAAAAATTATCAAACTGGTTCAAATGCGAGCACAACAATTTCGGCTGGATGGCCCAAAACGATTGCGTTTTACCCTTCCTGAGCACGAGCCGGCTGCACGGATTGGGCTCATTGAAAAGATTTTGGAGGAACTTGAACAACCTGTGATA
>JAHFSI010000043.1 GCA_023265835.1 Legionellales bacterium | reverse complement strand
GACGGGTCATGCGAGTTCGGTATTGGATGCAAAATTAATTGTCGGTGACATTGCTGATTCCGCATTATTAAATTCATTATTTAAAAGTCATGATTTTTCTGCTGTGATTCATTTTGCTTCTTTCATTCAAGTCGGTGAATCTGTCAAAGACCCCGCAAAATATTACACGAACAATGTCTCCGGCACGTTAAATTTATTGAATGCGATGCGGCGGGCTAAAGTAAATAAATTTATTTTCTCATCCACCGCAGCTGTTTATGGCAGTCCGCTTTATACACCTATTGATGAAAAACACCCGCTGGCTCCAATCAATCCTTATGGTCATGGCAAACGCATGATTGAGCAAATACTAGAAGATTATGGGCGTGCTTATGGGTTGCAATACGGTATTTTACGTTATTTTAATGCGGCGGGTGCAAGTCCTGGAGGCAAGCTTTTCGAAAAACATGAACCTGAGACCCATTTAATACCTTTAGTACTACAAGCAGCCCGTGATCCGCAAAAAACGATTACTATTTTTGGCCGTGATTATCCTACACCTGATGGTACCTGTGTGCGTGATTACATTCATGTCAGCGATTTATGCGAAGCCCATTTGCTTGCATTACAAGCTTTAGACGAAGGCAAGCCTCATTGTACTTACAACCTAGGCACTGGCCAGGGCCATTCGGTACAGCAAGTGATAGAGATTGCGCGAGAGGTTACAAAACGTCCTATTCAGGTGTTAGAAGGAAACCGCCGCGATGGCGATCCTGCTATATTAATTGCCGATGCCCGAATGGCTATGCGCGAATTAAACTGGCAGCCCAAATATCCTCAATTGCGAAGCATGATTGAGCATGCAATGAAATTTAAGAAATGGCTTTAATCAATTGAATAACCGAATTTGCCGCCGTCTTCCAATTCAATCTTGTTTCATATTCCTGAAACGACGATAAAGCCAATTGTTCATAGTTATCATAATGCTGCATCAAATTCATAATATAATCACAATATTTTTCAATCGAGGCATCTAGCCCAAACGTCATCCCATTTATATTGTCTTTAACAGCAGTCGAAATCCCACCCACATAAGACGTCAAACAAGGCAACCCAAACGCATTCGCTTCAGCAAAAACAATCCCAAAACATTCCGCCCGTGAAGGCACAAACAGAAAATGTGATTCTTGTAAAAGCCTAACCATTTTTTCTATACCTTCAGGTGTACGTTTTGAAATAAAACCATGACACTTGATGTAATCCGGCACTTCTACATCACTAGGCGGATAGCAGCCGATAAAATTTAATTCGACCGGCTGGCCGGCTGCGTGTAACGCTTTGGCGACATTAAACACGATGTCGCCTCCTTTGCGTTCCCAATGTTTGCCGATAAATAAAAGTTTTACTACTTTGCGTGAACGCGACTTAAGAAAAGAACGAATATCTTCCAGTGTATGGTTGCACTGAATATTAGCGCCAAAAGGAACAACTTTTATTTTTTCTTTGCTGGCGCCGTAAATTTCGATGGCAGAACGCGCAGCCCATTCAGAGGAAAAAATAGCGAGTGAGCAGCGTTTTAAACATTCATGAGTCAGATGGTTGCCTTGTTTAATAGAAGTGGCAGCATGGCTGGAAAAACCGCCATAAAAGCCGAGCAGACTGGCATAGAGAGCATCTGTCCAGAGCACGATCGGTTGTTTGCAATCCAGATAGGCAATAGGACTGATGAGTGGGGCAATGATTGCATTCACGGGTGTCTTTTCCAGTTGTTTTGCCACCTGTTGTGAATAGTGCTGTGCAACATAGGTATTAAATCGCGGACTTTCCCGCTGTCCGCAAGCGATTTTTTTCCAAAATTGTTTTAATTTGAAATAAGGAGGCAGATGGCGCTTCAAGTTTCCGATACGCTCGATTTCAATGCCTTGCTCGGCAAAAGCGTTAGACATATAAAAAGGCGTTCCAGACCAATTTTGAACGTCACTGGAGTCAAAAGTGGTGGTGAATGCGAATTTCATTTTTAGTTTCCTCTGTTTTATTACATCAAAAGCGATTGCTTAGCAAATAATTAAAACCTGATCTCCAAATTGTCATTCCCGCGAAGGCGGGAACCTATTATTCCTTGCCTCTCATCGTAAATATTGCTTTGTAATTCAATTGTCATGGCATTGTTTTATCTTCTGTGGTATTTGCTGAATAGGTTCCCGCCTTCGCGGGAATGACACAAATGGAAAGCGGGAATGACAATTAAGCAATATTTTTTACATTAGCAAGCTTCTAAAAAATCTCGTTAGCAAGCCCCCAAAAAACTTCATTAAAGCGTTGCATTGAAAAGCTCTGTATCGCCCGCTGTTCACCTTTATGTGCCCATTCTTCTAATTCATTTTCTGATGACCGATAACATGCCAACATTTTTTCTGCTAATTGCGTTGGATCCATCGGCTCAATTAACACACCCGCATCACCGACCACCTCAGGAATCCCATTGGTTTTCGTCGCAATAATAGGCACTTTCGCAATCATCGCCTCCAACAACACCCGCCCAAACGCCTCCTTAATCGAAGTCAGCACAAACACATCAAACGCTTTTAACAAACCAAAACCTTGCGGTACATAACCTGGTAAAATAACATCATTTTCCAACCCAAGTTGTTTGATTTGTTCTCGCAACGCTGACTCCAGCACTCCATCACCTATAATCATTAATTTGGCCGACGGACACTGTGGCTTGATCATGGCAAAACTTTGAATTAATGTGCGCTGGTCTTTGGCTTTGACTAATCGTCCTAACGTTCCAAACACAAAGCCATCAGGCGGTAAATTCAATTTATCACGCGCTCTAGCACGATCTAAAAATAACGGCCGAGTCAATTCAATGTCTATCATATTATAAAGTGTAATAACCCGCTCAGCCGGTACTCCCCAAATACTTTGACGAATGTCATCACGTACCGCATTAGAAACCCCCGCAAAATACATATTTTTTCGCATCAACGCCGCAACCATTAATTTTCTAGAAACATTTTTCAAGGTTTTTAACTCGTGCATCACAAAAAATAATGCCGGGATTGCAGTCAATTGCGCAACCCACATCATGATGTAACTCGGTTTATAGCGATGACAAATGACAATTTGAAATTGCTTTTCTCGTTGCAATGCGAGCATTTGCCGAATAGCGCTGATTTTTAGTCCTCTTGTATCGCGTTTTGAATGATTTAAAAAATAAACATGCTCCGTGAGATGTCTTTTTTTAATTTCTTCATCCGGCTCGCCCGTCAAATAAACCACAGTCACTTCAAATTTCGTCGGATCAAATAGTTTAGTATATTGATTGCTGATATCAATAAATTGTGTCGCATAGCCATGACCAAAAATAAGAACTGATTTTCGCATTTATGAATCCAGGCCGTTATTTTGTAAAATAGAAGAAGCGTTGAACGCGTCCAAGCTTTTTTGAATACGACGCATGCCTTTCGTCACGGATTTTTCATTACGACTCAACGCGGGATTTAATACTGTTGTGGCGTGGTTAATATGCTCCATGTAATTCAATAAAACAGAAGACGGTATAAATTTCATCGTGTAATGTTGGTTTACCAAATAACGGTGCATGGCTTTACCGGCGACTTCATTATTATCAGAAAACGTTAAGTGATATTGACGTATCAAATCCATGCGATAAAGAGCGCAATGGCTGCGTAAATAATAATGATTATGGTCCAGTCCTTCCAGCGCATGGTCTTTTTTCCGCAAGGCCCAGTAATATATTTTTTGGATAGTACGTTCTAAGGACTTGAACAATTGTTTATGCAAAGGCTTGGCCTCTAATTTCCATGAGCCCACGCCGGCAATCGTATTATCGTGAGTGATTTCATTCAGCAAAAAAGGCAGCCATTTTTTATTACGTACTAACGTATCAGTATGGATAGATAATACATAAGGCGTGGTGACACGTTCTAAAGCCAAATCTAATGCGCGCGAATGAGAGAGAGAAGGAGGCTCGCTCGGTATAGGTTGACGTTCAATTAATTCAATCCATTTTAGCGTGCGTAAGTAATCGGATGATTCATCATAAGAACCATTATCAATCACAATCACTTTTGCCAGCGTAAGGTCGGTATGTTTGCGTATCAAACGCAGGCAAAGCTTGGTTAATTCCAAGGTCTTATAGTGTGGGATTAGAATTGTCACTTGTGGCGTAGTCATATATACTCTTGTGCTAAATAATTGCAGCCTCCTATTAAATGCTAACTAACACTATTTTGCAAAGAAAATTATGACAAAACCCTCCAGAAAAGGTATTTTACTGGCCGGCGGTCATGGCACTCGCTTTTACCCGGCCACCCGCAGTATTTCTAAACAATTGCTTCCTGTTTACGATAAACCCATGCTGTATTACCCTCTAACCACCCTCATGTTGGCGGGCATTCGGGACATTTTGATTATTATTTGGGAACATGAGCGCGCTTTATTTGAGAAATTATTGGGCAATGGGGAGCAATGGGGCATTCGTATCCAATATGCTGCCCAAGAAAAGCCGCGCGGCATTGCCGAGGCTTTTATCATTGGAGAAGAATTTATTGGCAAGGATTCTGTTTGCTTGATATTAGGAGATAACATCTTATATGGCGAAGGCATTCCTGCCATTATGCAGGAAGCTTGTCAGCAACCCGAAGGTGCAACCATTTTTGGTTATTATGTACAAGATCCCAAACGGTATGGCGTGATCCACTTTAATGATCAAGGCCAGCCGGTAGATATTGTCGAGAAGCCACAAAACCCTTTATCGAATTATGCGGCGATTGGGCTTTATTTTTATGATAATCGTGTCATTGACATGGCAAAACAACTCAAACCGTCTGCCCGCGGTGAACTCGAAATCACCGATGTAACGCGTGCGTACTTAGACCAACAAAAGTTACAGGTGACTAAATTAGGAAGAGGAACTGCCTGGCTTGATACAGGAACACCGCCTGCTTGGTTAGAAGCTTCAAACTTTATTCAAATTTTAGAACATCGCCAAGGATTGAAAATTGGTTGTCCAGAAGAAATTGCTTGGCGCATGGGATATATCGATAATTCGCAATTATTAACACTGGCAAGGCCTTTGTTGAAGAGTGGTTATGGTCATTATTTACAAGAGTTATTGACATGAATCTGATTGAGACTGAATTACCGGGTGTGCTGATTATCGAGCCGCGCATTTTCCCTGATTCACGCGGCCATTTCTTCGAAATGTTTCAAGCAGAGCGATATCAACAGAACGGATTACCGGCGCAATTTGTTCAAGATAATTTTTCACGTTCAGTAAAAAATGTGGTACGCGGGCTGCATTATCAATTGGAACGGCCGCAAGGAAAATTAGTTTGCGTGACGCATGGGCAGGTGTTAGATGTGATTGTCGATGTACGTTTGGGTTCTGCTACCTTTGGCAAGGCGATTACTGTTGAATTGAATGATCAACATTTTCGACAAGTTTATATGCCTCCCGGGGTTGCACATGGTTTTTGTGTGTTGTCAGAATGGGCTGATTTTATTTATAAATGCACGGATTACTATTATCCAGCGGGAGAGCGGGGTGTTTATTGGAATGATCCGGATTTACAGATCCCTTGGCCAATAAAAAACCCCATCTTATCTGAAAAAGACACTGTTTTTCCTTGCCTAAAAGACATTCCTGAAAATCAATTGCCACCACACTCTATTGTCATTCCTTCCTCTTCTACTGTCATTCCCGCTTCTTCTACTGTCATTCCCGCTTCTTCTACTGTCATTCCCGCGAAGGCGGGAACCTATTCAGCAAGTATCACTAAAGATAGAAAATGCCATGACAATTGAATTATCAAGCAATATTTACGATGAGAGGCAAGTGATAATGGGTTCCCGCCTTCGCGGGAATGACAATTTAGAGATGCGGGAATGACAATTTAGAGATGCGGGAATGACAATTTAGAGATCAAGTTCTGATTTATTCAATAATGCTCTTTGTGGAAGTGCTAAGCAGAAAATGAGAATGATATGACAAAAATCTTAATCACCGGCGCTCAAGGCCAATTGGCTTATGAATTAGAGCAGCTTGCTCAGCACTCAGTAATAGCATTGACCCGTGCGCAATTAGATATTACGCAATATGATGCAGTACAAAAAGCAGTGGATACCTATCAACCTGATGTTGTGATTAATACCGCAGCGTATACCAAAGTCGATGCAGCAGAACACAATTCAGAACAGGCTTATGCGGTCAATTGCCTGGGCGCAAAAAATATTGCTCTCGCCTGTGAAAAAAATCAAATTCCCTTACTACATCTTTCCACAGACTACATATTCGACGGCAGCAAAAACACCCCTTATTTAGAAACCGATCCCGCATCACCCATCAATATCTACGGCAAGACAAAATGGCAAGGTGAAGAAGCTGTTCGCAGCCATTGTGAAAAACATATTATTTTACGTGTCAGCGCTGTGTTCGGACAACACGGCCAAAATTTTGTAAAAACTATTTTGCGTTTGGCACAAGAAAAAGAAACCTTGCGCGTTGTTGCAGATCAAACCATGTGTCCAACGCCCGCTCGCGCGATTGCAGAAGCGTTATTCACTATTATCACTATGCCGCGGTGGGGAACTTACCATTATTGTGGTTTGCCGGCAGTAACATGGTATGATTTTGCAAAAAGGATCGTACAATTAGCTAAAGAACAGATGCCATTACACATTAAAGAATTAGAGCCCATTACCACTGCAGATTTTCCTACTGCAGCCAAACGGCCTGCTTGTTCTGTTTTAGATTGCACGCAATTTGAAAAAAACTTTGGGCCCATACGCCCTCATTGGGAGCTAGGATTAAAAAATGTCATTACCACATTATCAACCTCGTAATATATTAGTCACAGGCGGCGCAGGTTTTATCGGCGCGAATTTTATTCGTTATTTATTAACGCAAGATCCTGCCGTTGCTATTTTTAATTTAGACGCACTGACTTACGCAGGCTCATTAAAAAACTTGGATCAATTGCCTCATCCAGAACGCCATACTTTTATTCAAGGTGATATTTGTGATGCAAAATTAGTTTCAGATAGTTTACAGCGCTATCACATCGATACCATTATTCATTTTGCCGCAGAAAGTCATGTGGATCGTTCTATCCAAGGTCCTGCGCCCTTCATCCAAACGAACGTAGTAGGTACGTTTACTTTGCTTGAAGCAGCAAGACAATATTGGCAACTTCAACAACAATGGGGCACTCATCAATGTCGTTTTCATCATGTGTCAACGGATGAAGTCTATGGAGCGTTGGCTGCAAAAGATGCTGCTTTCACGGAACAAACTTCTTATGCTCCTCATTCACCTTATTCCGCTTCTAAAGCGGGATCAGATCACTTAGTCAGGGCCTATTTTCATACGTATCGTCTTCCTATCACCATCAGCAATTGCTCAAATAATTACGGTCCCTACCAGCACCCAGAAAAACTCATTCCTACTATTATCCGTGCTTGCCAAACACAACAGGCTATTCCTATTTATGGTGATGGCAGTAACATACGTGATTGGTTATACGTGGAAGACCATTGCCGTGGTATTGAGATGATCGTAAAACAAGCCAAAATAGGTGAAACTTATAACATAGGCGGGCACCAAGAATTAAGTAATCTTGAAGTGGCTCGATCTATTTGTGATTTAATGGATGTCATGTTTCCTCAATCAAAACCACATCAAACATTGATCCAATTTGTTCCTGATCGTCCCGGACATGATTGGCGTTATGCAATCAACTGCCAAAAGATCACTCAGGATTTTAATTGGCTGCCTCAGCAAACATTTAAGGAAGGATTAAAAAAGACGGTTTTATTTTATTTATACAGGATGGTGAGAGAGGTGATCGATTCATCAGAGTGAATATCGACTTTGAAAAAAGATTTTTCCGGAGAAATAATGTACGAAGAAAGACTAGCAGGAACAATCTCATTTTTTACGGTTAACATACTTTGATTGACTGCAAAATGATAGGCATTCTCTTCGGGTGCCTCCGGGTTAGAAATGATCACAAACTTACGTGTTTCTTGTACGTAGCTATCGTTCATTTGGCGGATTGTAAAAATTTTTGTCGTCCAAGGTGAAAGCTTATAGGCAGAGCTTGCCAAGCCTTCCGGGGTGTCTTCATCGATTTTTGCAAAAGTATTAAATATATTTGTTTTAATAAATACATCATTCCAGGTTTGATTTTCCATCTTAATGACCATATCCGTCTTAAGATAGTATCTCACGGCTGCTAACGGCGGCACTTCTGACGAAGACATATCAGCAAAAGCCGTGGGCATTAAAAATAAAGACATTGTACTTGCTGCAATAAATTGGCTCAATTGACTCATCGCTTACTTTTCCTCGATTAAGCTGTACGTGTATTATACCTATACAACATTATTATTGTATAGTTAGTATGCTTTTGTATGTTAAGATTCGCAAATTTATTTACAGTTGCTAAGGGTCAAGACTAACATGTCCAAAATCACCAAAGCTATTTTTCCTGTCGCAGGGCTAGGCACTCGCTTTTTGCCGGCGACCAAGGCCAATCCCAAAGAAATGATGCCTATCGTTGATAAGCCGCTGATTCAATACGCTGTAGAAGATGCCTTGGCGGCCGGTATCACTGAATTAATTTTTGTCACGAGCAGCAGCAAACGGGCCATTGAAGACCATTTTGACTCTAATTTTGAATTGGAATCGAATTTATTAGAACGAGGGAAGCAAGACTTACTCGAGATCGTCCAAGGTATTTTGCCGGCAGGCGTATCATGCGCTTATATTCGACAGAAATCGCCTCAAGGATTGGGCCACGCGGTCTTGTGTGCCAAACAGCTTTTATCCAATGAACCTTTTGCTGTTTTATTGGCGGATGATTTAATTGATGGCGGCAAACAATCTTGTTTACAACAAATGCTGCATGTTTTTCATCAAACGCAAACCAGCGTGATCGCAGTTGAAAAAATTAGCAACCAGGATACCAAAAAATACGGTGTCATTGATGCAGAAACAACGGAACATCTCATTACCCGAATTCACGGCATTGTAGAAAAACCCGATCCCCATGTTGCACCTTCCAATTTAGGGGTCGTAGGCCGTTATATTTTAACACCCGCGATTTTTGATTTATTAGAAAATACCGCACAAGGTTCAGGCGGTGAAATCCAATTGACGGATGCGATAGCCGCTTTATTAAAAAAAGAAACAGTGATGGCATTGCAATTTCAGGGCAAACGTTATGATTGCGGCAGCAAACTAGGTTATTTAGAGGCGACCCTTGCTTATGCGCTAAAACATCCTGAAGTTGCGGCGGATTTTCGATTGTTATTGCGAGAGTTTGCTGAATGCACCGCTTAATGACAGCGCGTTATTCTGTTTATTTGCTTGCCGCATTGCTTAGCATTGTGTGTTCTATTTGGATCAGCAGCAGAGAAATGCTCATCAATCCAGATGCGATTTGTTATTTGCAAAGTGCTGCAGCAATGAAAGATAATTTCCACTTTGCAATGAGTCTCTGCGGCCAAGCTAAATGGCCGTTTTATTCTTTGCTTATCGCTGGTTTCGTGCATTTGACACCATTTTCTTATGAAACGTCTGCTTATCTAATCAATGGCTTTTTTTCATTGCTGACCGTGCTTGTCTTTATGCGCATCATTGCTTTTTTAACGGAAAAAACGCCATTCGAAAAAGATAAAACGTTAATGACGCTACTAGGTGCTTTGGTTGTTCTGTTCGCACATGAGTTAAATGCAGTCAAAACCTATATCATTCGTGATCATGGATTTTGGGCATTTTATCTGCTTTCGCTATTGTCTTTATTATATTACTTTCGCGAACGTCAATGGTATTACGCATGGGCTTGGAGCTTATCCATAGTGATTGCGACACTGTTTCGCATTGAAGGGGCCATTTTCTTATTGGTTATACCATGGATGACATGGTTTGATGCGGGCCAGAGCAAAGTGGCCCGGGCGCGTGCGTTTTTAACCTTGAATAGTATGACTATGATAGGATGTATTGCATTCAGTGGATTCCTGTGGTTATACCATCCACAAATCACAGGACGTTTAGCAGAACTTCAATTTCAGTTGCAGCACGGCATTTTATTAGTTAAGCAAAATTTTCAACTGAAGTCGCTGGGGCTTGCGCAAGCGGTGTTAGGTGAGAGTGGTGCGCGTGATGCAGCGCCGGTGTTATTCATTAGCTTAATCGTTTGGTATTTTTTTAACGTAATAGCCAATTTATCGTTGATTTATAGTTTATTGGTTTGTTATGCGTGGTATAAAAAACTATTCATTAAACAGCGTGTGTTATGGAGTTACGTGTTTGTTAATGTATTTATCACGGCAGTGTTTTTAGGCCAGTCCATGTTTCTTTCCAAACGCTATTTAATTGCTTTGTCCTTAGTATTGATGTTGTGGGTGCCATTTGCATTGTATGCTTTGATTCAACAATGGCAGAAAAGAAAATGGCCGTTCTTATTGGCGGTATTTTTCATTTCTATCTCTTTATTAGGCGGTCTATTTGACTTTGGTTATTCCAAAGCCTATGTACGTTATGCGGGCGATTGGTTGTCGGAGCATGTACCTCAACGCGCATCCTTATACAGCAATGATTTACAACTCATGTATTATTCGCACCACTTTGGTAATCAAATTTTTGCTGCTTTTGAACACGGTGCAGACCTTCATGTGCTGACAAATGGCCAATGGAAAAAGTACGATTATCTTGCTTTACGGCTGGGCCAAAAAGAATTAAATTCCGCCAGCCCTATTTTGCAGGACATCCATTTAATACCAGTAAAAATTTTTTATAATAAACGCGGCGATCAAGTCCGCATTTATAGGAGAGTTTTGTGAATATCACAGTAATAGGAGCAGGGTACGTGGGCTTGGTAACAGGTGCTTGTTTTGCCGACTTAGGCAATCATGTCACTTGTGTCGATGTCAATCAAGATAAAATAGCCAACCTTAAACAAGGCATTTTACCCATTTATGAGCCTGGCCTAGAAACATTAGTTACCTTGAACATGTCAGCAGGCCGTTTGCATTTTGTGACTTCCTTGAATGAACAAACTGTGCCGCCGCACGTCATTTTTATTGCGGTCGGCACGCCTAGTGATATCGATGGCTCAGCCAATATGCAATATGTGTTGGAAGCCGCCCGTCAAATTGGCGCTACCATTAATCAATATTGTGTTGTTGTCGATAAATCAACAGTGCCAGTGGGTGTTGCAGACCAAGTCACCGATATCATTCAAGCCGAATTAAAAAAACGCGGCCTGGCGTTACCATTTGATATGGTCAGCAATCCAGAATTTTTGCGCGAAGGCGCTGCGATTGATGATTTTATGAAACCTGACCGCATTATTATTGGTTTAACGACAAAGAAAGCCAAAGCTATTATGTCAGACCTTTATACCCCTATTGTGCGTCATCCTGAAAAAATTTATTTTATGAACGTCAAAGACGCGGAAATGACAAAATACGCTGCAAATGCCATGCTGGCCACTAAAATTTCTTTTATGAATGAGATGGCGGTCTTGTGTGAGCGATTAAATGTCGACGTGGAAAATGTACGTTTAGGCATTGGTGCGGATTCACGCATTGGTAATTCATTCATTAATCCAGGCTGCGGTTATGGCGGTTCTTGTTTTCCTAAGGACGTTAAAGCATTAATAAAAATGGCAGAAGAAAATGGTGTCGATCCATTCGTTTTAAAAGCGGTTGAGAAGCGTAACATTCATCAAAAACAATTATTGCCTAATAAAATTATTCAATTGTTTGGCGATGATTTGACAAAAGTGACCATAGGGGTGTGGGGGCTTTCCTTTAAGCCGGGAACCGATGATATGCGTGAAGCCTCGTCTTTAGTTTTATTAGAACATCTGCTGGCAAGAAATGCGCGTGTGCAGGTATATGATCCTGTTGCTATGCCTATTGCGCGTCAATTATTTGCAACGGCGCGGCAGGATAAGTTGCATTTTGCCGCGCACCAATATGCGGCATTGCAAGATGCCGATGCGTTAGTGCTTGTCACAGAATGGAAACCTTTTTGTTATCCCGATTTGACCATTATGAAAAAAATGATGCGTAACCACATTATTTTAGATGGTCGTAACCAATATGATCCAAAGCAAATGAAAGAAGCAGAGTTTGATTATTATGGAATAGGACGTTGATCTAACTGTATGAAAAAACTATTGAAACTATTATTTTCCAAACCAGTCGGCTTATGGTATTATTTATAAACGTCGTTTAAAAAAAGTGAACTAGGAATGATTAGGCAAAGAACCTTAAAGAACGTTATTAAGGCAACAGGAATTACGTTACATGGCGGCGAACGGGCTGAATTGACTTTACGGCCTGCCCCTGCTAACACCGGTATTATCTTTCAACGTGTTGATCTTTTCCCCATTATTGAAATCCCTGCTCTTGCAGAATACGTAGGTGATACCACTTTATCGACCTCATTAGTCAGAAATGGCATTCGTGTCGCGACAGTAGAGCATTTACTTTCGGCTTTTGCCGGCATGGGCATTGATAATGCTTATGTTGATGTCAATGCTTCTGAAATCCCCATTATGGATGGCAGTGCTGCACCTTTTGTCTTTCTAGTGCAATCCGCAGGTATCCAAGAACAAAATGCGCCGAAACGCTTTATTCGCGTTAAACATAAAGTGACAGTCAAAGACGGTGATAAATGGGCTTGCTTTGAACCATTTGAAGGTTTTAAAGTGACATTTAGTATTGAATTCAATCATCCTGTATTCGAGGCACATAGCAAAATTGCTACCTTGGATTTTTCCAGTACCTCCTATGTAAAAGAAGTGAGTCGTGCGCGTACTTTCGGTTTTATGGCGGATTTTGAGCGATTACGTACGATGAATTTAGCGCGCGGTGCGACCTTAGACAATGCAGTTGCCATTGATGATTTTCGTGTATTAAATGAAGATGGCCTGCGTTATGAAGATGAATTTGTTAAGCATAAAATTCTGGATGCAATCGGTGATCTTTATCTATTGGGATCAAGTCTGATCGGTGCCTTTAGTGGCCATAAATCAGGCCATGCTTTAAATAACACTTTGTTGCGTAAGTTATTAGAACAACAAGATGCTTGGGAATATGTGACATTTGACGAAGGGTCAGTCCATGTTCCTATTTCTTACCTCCGCCCTATACTTGCTTTTGAAGCTTAAACTGCATCATCTCTTGGAAATTAAGGGCCTATGTAAAAATAACTTCCCCTTTTAGCGCTCAGATAAGGTTCAGATTTAAAAAATTTGTTATGCGGAAAAGTGCGCGCATAGTAGACTATGTAAGCGCTTTTCCGCATAACAAATTTTTTAAAGATGGGCCTTAGATGAGATGCTAAAAGGGGAAGTTATTTTTACATAGGCCCTAACTTAAGAACTATCTTTTACAAAAGAGGAGCAACCTATGCAACGAGGAACAAAACGCAAAGAAATTACCTTAACAAACAGAGAAAATGAGGCACTGCACCTTGAACACGCATTACATTGCGACTCTTCTGTAGTGACTTTATTAGAGTTAATGGCACAGATGGGTGACTCACTGGCATCTTTTCGATTGACTGATCCATTGTCGTCAGAAGCAAATTTTTTGAATCAGCTGTTGCTCGTTTGTGTTCTGCGTGGTGATGCGGCATCAGCAAAAAAAGCGCTATCTTGGGGCGCTGATATGAATGCAGTTTTAACTAGGAATATGCCGTTTGATGTTATTTTTTCCCTGGCAGATAAGAGCATAATGGATATTTTACTTAGAAAAATAGCTAAGGCCTCTATTGATTTTGTCTCATATAGTGAAAAAAAATCTACTTGTTCTAATCAGTTTTTTAATCGTTTCGAACTCTGCATCATTGAAGATGAGGTTGCTGATTCAAAAACAGCAACTGTGTTAACTCGCGATGCACAGATATACCTGTTATTAAAGTACAACACCATAAGAATGATAGTAAAAACATTAGTAGAGCCATTAACTAATGAAGGAATATCTTGTTTAGATGGCCTCAAAGTTTTTCTTGCACGTCCACCAGAAGAAACAATGAACGCACTATCTCGATTGCCTGATCCAACGTCTTTTTCTGTGTTTTCTACTACGGCATTTTTTTCTTCTCGATGGAGAGAGCCAGCTCATTTAATCGAAGAAGACCCAGCATTTCAGGCGAGTTTGTTAAAAACGATGGGGATATGAATCATGAGTGCTTGATTATTTTTTCTAATGCCAAGCGTAATGTTTCATCTGTGATTTTGTTTGCCGTTTCACGTAGCAGGGCGGCGTTTTCTTCTGAGAGTTTTTTTTGCGGCCCCCGTGCTTTGAAAGGAGAAACAGGTTCGTAATTAGGCTGGACTTTGCAACAAATGGATTGAACCATGGCAAAATCACTGTAATTTCGCAGTCTGGACAACAATGCAGGGATATGAAAACGAAATCGTGTTACCCAATGTGGGTTATCAGCAAGCACAATAAGAGAAGTGCCCGCGAGACTGACAATAAAACAATGCTGGGGCAATAATGAATCTTGCTCCAAGCATTCTTTCAACCAGCTATTCCACTGTTGAAGTTGTTTGAATTTAGCCAGCAACTTCCCTAGCGTTTTACTGTCTTGTTGAAAATAATCTGTTATTAGGCTGCTCATTGCTAGAGTATAGAGCTTTCTAATTGACTTTTCAGCTAAATTAGGTGATGCTTCCACACTCTTTTTTCCTACTTATCAATGTGAAACTATGATATTAAGCCGAATTTTTAGCCAGCTATTGGGTAGCCGTAATCAACGTGTTTTAAAGCGAATGTGGAACGTGGTGGCGGAGGTGAATGCCCTAGAGCCTAGCATGGTGGCGCTGACTGACGCTGAGCTGCAAGGTAAAACCCAAGAATTTCGTAATCGGTTGCAGCAAGGCGAAACCCTAGAACAATTGCTGCCTGAAGTGTTTGCTGTCGTTCGTGAAGCCGGCAAGCGCGTCTTGAACATGCGCCATTTTGATGTTCAATTATTGGGCGCGTTGGTGCTGCATGGCGGTAAGATAGCAGAAATGCGTACAGGGGAGGGCAAGACCTTAGTCGCGACGTTGGCTATTTATTTAAATGCATTGAGCGGCAAAGGCGTACATCTCATTACTGTAAATGATTATTTAGCCAAACGAGACTTAGAGTGGATGGGACCTCTCTATTCTTTTCTGGGTTTGACCACGGGTGTCATTATCTCCAATATGACATCACAAGAAAAAAGACTAGCTTATGCCGCAGACATCACCTACGGCACCAATAATGAATTTGGTTTTGATTATTTGCGCGACAACATGGCATTTTCCGCCGCGGACAAAGTGCAGCGTCCTTTGCATTATGCGATAGTCGATGAAGTCGATTCTATCTTAATTGATGAAGCACGCACCCCGCTGATTATTTCCGGTGCGGCAGAAGACAGTACAGAATTATATTTGGCGGTCAATAAGCTAGTGCCGCAGTTGACTAAACAAGAGAGCAAAGACGCACCAGGCGATTATTTGCTGGATGAAAAATCCAAACAGGTGTTCTTAAGTGAAGAAGGCCATCAACATGTTGAAGAGCTATTTGCTAAAGCAGGCTTAATCCGTGAAGGCGAGACATTATATGATGCGAACAATATTATGCTTATGCATCATTTGAATGCGGCCTTACGCGCGCATGCTATTTTTCATCGTGATGTCGATTATATCGTTCAAAATGGTGAAGTGGTGATTGTGGATGAACATACGGGTCGTACTATGCCTGGACGCCGCTGGTCTGATGGGTTACATCAGGCAGTTGAGGCAAAAGAAGGCGTGCAAGTCCGCCAAGAAAATCAAACGCTCGCATCGATTACTTTTCAAAATTATTTCAGAATGTATGAAAAATTGTCTGGCATGACTGGCACAGCAGATACGGAAGCCTACGAATTTCAACAAATTTATGGTTTAGAGGTGGTGGTCCTTCCTACTCATAAACCGACTATCCGGCAAGACTTGCCTGATTTTGTTTTTATGTCGGCAGAAGAGAAATTCACTGCGATCATAGAAGACATCAAAAAAACTCGTAACACAAACCAGCCTATTTTAGTGGGAACCACCTCGATTGAAACGTCTGAATATGTAGCGAGTTTTTTAAGAAAAGAAAAAATTCCGCATAACGTATTGAATGCAAAATTTCATGAACAAGAAGCGCAGATCATTGCTGAAGCAGGCCGTCCTGGTGCGGTGACGATTGCAACCAACATGGCAGGCCGTGGAACAGACATTGTCTTAGGTGGTAATTTAGAAGCAGAATTAAAAGTATTAGATGGGCCCACGCCGGAAGAAGTCCTTGAACATAAAGCGGCTTGGCAAAGGCGGCATGATGAAGTGATTGAAGCGGGCGGATTATATGTGCTTTGTACAGAGCGGCATGAATCGCGTCGTATTGATAATCAATTGCGTGGTCGTTCGGGGCGGCAAGGTGATCCTGGCAGGACGCGTTTTTATCTTTCTTTAGAGGACAATCTATTACGTATCTTTGGCGGTGATCGCTTGACCGGCATTATGAAACGGATAGGCATGGAAAAAGGCGTTGCGCTGGAATCGCGGATGCTAAGCAATAGCATTGAGAATGCGCAACGTAAAGTGGAAGCGCATAATTTTGATATCCGTAAACAATTATTGGAATATGATGATGTAGCGAATGAGCAGCGTAAAGTAATCTATAGCCAACGCGATGCATTGCTCACGACAGACAGCATTGCGGACACCATTGAATCTATTCGCAAGCAAGTGGTGGATACGGTCATTGATACGTTTATTCCGCCGCAAAGCATGGAAGAACAGTGGGACATTCCGGGATTAGAAAAACAATTAGAAAAAGACTTTCATTTGCATTTACCGATACAAGATTGGTTATCAAAAGAAGAAACACTGCATGAAGAAAATTTACGTGAACGTATCCATGCGATATTTAAAGAAAACTATCAAAAGAAAGAAGCCCAAACGGATGCGTCGGTGATTCGTCAATTTGAAAAAGCGGTGATGTTACAAACGTTAGATAATTTTTGGCGCGAACATTTGGCGGCCATGGATTATTTACGTCAAGGTATTCATTTGCGTGGTTATGCGCAAAAAAATCCTAAGCAAGAGTATAAACGGGAAGCGTTTGAATTGTTTGTTGCTTTATTAGACCGTGTCAATTATGAAGTTATTTCCATGTTAAGCAAATTTGAAGTGCGTAAGGAAGAAGACGTAGAGCAGCTAGAAGCGCAACGGCGTGCTGCGGCGCAAAATATTAAAATGGAATATCAGCATGCAGGGATGGGTGCTTCTCAAGATAGTCTAGACGACGGCAATGTGATTACAATGCCGGCACGTCAGATGACAAAAGTGGGACGTAATGAAGCGTGTCCTTGTGGTTCGGGTAAGAAATATAAGCAATGTCATGGTAGCCTTAGTTAAGGTTGCAGTGGGCATTGTTTTTAATGCTCACGGACAAGTCTTGATTGCAGAACGTCCAGCAGAGAAGTCGCACAGTGGTTTATGGGAATTTCCGGGCGGTAAAATAGAAACGAATGAAACGGTTTTTTGTGCTTTGCAACGGGAGTTGCAGGAAGAAATAGGCATACAAGTTATCACTGCGGATGCTTGGATGCAGCTAGATCATACTTATCCTGATAGGAAGGTGCAGTTACACATCTGGCGTGTGACGCAGTTTTTGGGCGAGCCGGTAAGCAAAGAAAATCAACGTATTCAGTGGGTTTCATTAGATTGTTTAAGTCAGTTTGAGTTTCTTTCGGGGAACCGCAAGGTTCTAGAGGCGTTGCTATAGCTCAAATCTGTACCTGTCATCCCTCTCACATCTACCATCTCGCTTCGCACCTGTCATCCCGCAAAATTTTCGTCCTCTGTTTTCAACAAAAAAACTGGTTTATCACGAAAATTTGTGCGGGATCCGGTTGGGGCCTTTTTAGTAGAATGTATGCTCTAAAAAATTTCTTATAATATTTTATAGAATAACAGAGTACATATT
>JAHFSI010000042.1 GCA_023265835.1 Legionellales bacterium | reverse complement strand
CAACAAGCAGCATTTTATATGCTAAAATGCCGATTATGACAAAATATTAACAGGTCTCTTTTAGCAAAAAAGTGACATTTCTACTTTGCTAAAAAGGTGACATTTCTACTTTGCGCGGACAACCTGGGTTGCTTGAATGCGGTGAAAGCGTTAGTATTGCCTTGGCTATAATAACCTCGGAACTATTTTGCAATGCCTTTGACATTTAAAGAAAAATCCAACAAAAAACAGTCTATTTTTTCGCATTTTTATCAGTATTTCATCGCCAATAAAAGATCCATTCTGCTTTTTTTATTTGTTGGGACTGTTTCTGCTATTGTTAATTTTTCTTCATTTACTATTTTATGGAAATTTGTCGGCTTAAATTATCAGCTTGCCGTGTCTGTGGCTTATGTTTTATCTGTGATTGTGCATTTTTTAACGAATCGAAAACTAACTTTTGAAAGTGATCACACGCATTTTTTGCTGCAGATGCCTCGTTATCTCACTATGATTTTTGTTAATTATTTAATTACATTAAGCGTGACTCACATCGTGGTTGAGGTGTTACATATGACACCTTATATCGGCATTTTACTTTCCATTGGTGTGGCCATGAATGTGAGTTATTTAATGCTGCGTTATTGGGTGTTTCCGCGTACTAAGTTCCAAGGAGAAAATTGATGCGTTATTTTATAACAGGTTGTGCGGGTTTTATAGGCAGCAACTTGACCGATAAATTATTAAAAGCAGGACATGAGGTGGTGGGTTATGATAATTTTTCAACGGGGTTTGCTGAATTTTTGCAGGAAGCGACTCAGTCCTCTCGTTTTACATTAGTTAAAGGAGATTTGCTTGATCGAGATACGCTGACTAAAGCAATGTCCAATATTGATTTTGTTTTTCATCTTGCTGCCAATGCAGACGTGCGTTTTGGTACGCATCATCCTCATAAAGACCTAGAACAAAATGCGATTGCCACATTTAATGTATTAGAAGCCATGCGTATGAATAAAGTAAAACGTATTGCCTTTGCCTCGACCGGCTCAATTTATGGAGAAGCTGCTGTTATTCCTACCCCCGAACACGCGCCTTTTCCGGTGCAAACATCATTGTATGGGGCTTCTAAGTTAGCTGCAGAAGGATTAATTCAAGCCTATTGCGAAGGATTTGATTTTCAAAGTTACATTTTCCGTTTTGTCTCGATCTTAGGAGAGCGTTATACGCATGGTCATGTTTTTGACTTCTACAAGCAATTATTAAAAAATCCTCAGCAATTGACAGTATTAGGCAATGGAAAACAACGTAAATCTTATCTCTATATTCAAGATTGTTTGGATGCTATGCTATGGGCCATTGAAAACGCACAGGACAAAATTAATATTTTTAATTTGGGCACCGATGAATATTGTCAGGTGACGGATTCTATCGGCTGGATTTGTGAATATTTAGGGCTTAATCCAGAGCGAACTTATACAGGTGGTGAAAGAGGGTGGATAGGTGATAATCCATTTATTTTCTTGGATGTTGCGCGCATACAAAAGCTGGGATGGAAGCCTAAATTAAGTATACGTGAAGGGGTGATGCAGACGATTCAATATTTACATCAAAATCCTTGGGTGTTGGAGGGCCGGGAATGAGGGCTCTAAATCAACTAAAAAATGCTGTTTGCCTTCTTATAACAGGTAATTTATAATCCATTTCTGCCCATGTTTTGACTAGGATTATTCCAATATGCTGCATTCTTTGTCTGAAAAAAAGACAATCTCAGTCGTTGTTCCTGTATATAAAGAGGCGCTTACTATCAAGCCTTTTTTAGCGAGAATAGAATCTGTATTAGAACAAATGCAGTTAAGCTATGAAATTATTTTTTGTTTAGACCCTTCGCCCGATGATACACAAAATGTCATACAGCAGGAAATCAATCGAAACGCTAATATTAAGTTGATATTATTTTCCCGTCGGTTTGGCCAACCAGCGGCGACAATGGCTGGTATTGTAACTTGTCAAGGTGAAAATTGTGTGGTCATTGATGTTGATTTGCAAGATCCACCTGAGTTAATTGTAAAGATGCATGCCAAACTTCAAGAAGGCTATGAAGTTGTTTATGCAAAACGGCGATCCAGGAAAGGTGAGACATTGTTTAAGCGCTTCATTGCTTATATGGGATATAAAGTCATTAATAAATTGACAGACATGAAAATTCCACAAAATACAGGCGATTTTCGCATTATGACTCGCCGTGTAATAGATGAGTTGCGACATTTGAATGAATCACATGGATTTTTGCGTGGTTTAGTAGCTTATATTGGGTTTAAACAGGCCTGTGTTGAATATGATCGTGATGAGCGATTTGCTGGTAAAGGAAACTATAATCGATTTACAGGTTCGTTGAAAATTGGTTTAAATGGATTAATTAGTTTCAGTAGTCGTCCATTGCAAATGATGTCGATTATGGGCGCCATCATTGCAGGGTTTAGTTTTTTCTTGGGAAGTTGGTATGTGATACAAAAATTAATGGGATTTAATTTGACGCCAGGATTATCGACGACGGTATTAGTTGTGACTTTTTTTTCAGGAATACAATTGCTTTGCTTAGGATTAATGGGAGAATATGTAGGCAGGATTTACGATGAAGTTAAAAAACGGCCTTTATTTATTATTGATCAGATTATTTCAAGTAAAAATGAATGAATATGGGGCATACGATAACGGACTATTTTTATCATCGTACTGCATTGATCACGGGTGCTTCTCGAGGGCTCGGGCTGCATATTGCTAGGTCATTGTGGAACGTGGGAGCTAATTTGATTTTAGTGGCACGCTCTCATGATACGCTACAGATGATACGTGCAGAACTATCAGTGAATTGTGTTCATCCTACTCAAAAAATTGAAGTAATCGCGGCTGATTTTGCGCAACCCGCAAGCGTAAATAAATTGATTGATCATGTTGCTTCTTTGAAAGTGGATGTATTAGTTAATAATGCAGCGATTCAAGGCCCTATTGGACCTTTATGGGAAAATGATTGGGATGAATGGCAACGAACCATGCAGGTTAATTTACTGACGCCGGTTGCATTGTGCCGCGCATTGATTTCTCAGATGTTGTCACGACGAGAAGGAAAAATTATTAATCTTTCAGGTGGTGGAGCAACGAGTCCTCGTGTTAATTTTTCTGCTTATACAGTCACGAAGGCAGGGTTGGTGCGATTTAGCGAAACCTTGGCAGAAGAAGTGAAGTCAGCTGGCATTTGTGTCAATTGTATTGCACCCGGTGTCATGAATACAGCATTATTGGCTGAAGTCGTATTAGCGGGATCTGAAAAAGCGGGTGAAAAAGAACATAGCCAAGCTGTGAAAAATAGTGCATCTGATTCTACCGTCATTCGTCGTGCAGCTGAGTTATGTACATTACTTGCTTCTTCGCGAGGTGATGGGATCACTGGCAAATTAATCAGTGCTGTCTGGGATCCCTGGCAACAACTGCAAGAGCACAAAGAGACATTGATGTGTTCGGATATTTATACTTTGCGTCGGATTGTCCCGAAAGACCGCGGTCAACATTGGGGTGAAAGTGAATGAACATTGCTATCATTGGTTGTGGGTTAATTGGTCAAAAACGTGCGCAGACACTTTCAAATTGTCGTTTAGTAGCCTGTGTTGATCTTGTATTGGAAAGAGCAGAAGCACTTGCAAAACAATTTCCTGGCACGCTCGCATTGACAGACTGGCGTGCGGTTGTTAATCGAACTGATGTAGATATTGTTATTATTTCAACTCTGCATGCTACCTTAGCAGAAATTGGCTTAGCGGCCGTGCAAGCAGGCAAACATGTGTTGCTTGAAAAACCAGCGGGACGACATTCCAGTGAGCTTGAGTTTGTTATTGCTGCTGCCAAAAAATCAAATGCATTGGTGCGTGTAGGATTTAATCATCGTTATCATCGTGCTTTTCGTAAAGCGCGTGAATTGGTTGACGAAAATGCGTTAGGCGAGTTGATGTTTATTCGAGCTCGTTATGGTCATGGCGGTCGTGTGGGTTATGATAAAGAATGGCGGGCACAGCCAGCCTTGTCTGGTGGTGGTGAGTTGATTGATCAAGGCATACATTTAATTGATCTTGCACGTTGGTTCTTGGGCGATTTTACAGACGTGCAAGGACATGCGCACACTTATTTTTGGGACATGCCAGTGGAGGATAATGGTTTTTTGTTGTTAAAAACGCCAAAACAGCAAACTGCTTTTTTACATGCTAGTTGTACAGAGTGGAAGAATTTGTTTTCGTTTGAATTATATGGAAAGAAAGGAAAGATTGATATTAATGGATTAGGTGGTAGTTACGGTACCGAGCGTATTAGTTTTTATAAAATGTCACCCAAAATGGGGCCGCCTGAAACATTGGTATGGGAATATCCTATGGCGGATGATTCCTGGTCATTTGAGTTTGCTGAATTTCTTGAAGATATCGCATTAAAACGCCAACCTGCAGCAGGAATGCAGGATGCGCACTCGGCGTTAAAGATCGTGGAAGAAATATATAAGAAATCCAACTATGAAAATCAATAATCAAGCTCCTTATCAAGTTTATGCCATTTATTTTATTTTCAGTTTTATCGTTCTGTATTTTACCTATGCTTCGTTAGTTCATATCCCATTTTATCATCATGATATTTATAAATTTAGTGTGGGAGGAGTAGATAAACTTTGTAAGGAAGACTATGGGTATGACAATATGTTGATTTTTGTTCGACCTCTGGTTGCGTTATTTGATTGTGGAAATTTTAAATTAGGTAGTACGTTGCATAACATGAGTTATTTACGTTTAAAATGTATTGTCTTAGCGTGCTTATTTGCAAGTTTTATTGGCTTGTGGCTGTATCGTCGAGGAATTTCCTTTTGGATATCTATTATTATTGGGACGCTTATTTTTTGCTTGCCAGGGATCCAGACGGCCATGATTATGGGCACCGATGCACTCATTGCTGCGCCTTTTTTTGCATTTTTATCGGCTTTATTGATAGATAAAGGCTTCAGTAGTACTTTTTCTTTGAAACAAAGCTTCTTAATTGTAGTTGGTTTTATATGTTTATTTGGTTCTTTTTTGACATACATTGCGGAAAGTGGGTTTTTCTTGTTGCCTGCCCTGACCTTAATTTTATTTCAACCCTTATCATCATGGCAATCATCGCGTAAGGTGGTTGTAAGAGATATTGCAATTTTTATATTCTCTACTATTCTCTTTTTTTTCATCGCCAAATTTGTTCAACATAGAATGATGACATCCTCTTTCCCTTCGAATTATGTTTTCAATGTTAATTTTATGTTAGGCGAAAGAATAGTAGGATTAATTAAAGTTTTTCCTTCATTATGGAGCATTAATTATTCATCGCTCTCGCAAGCGGTTATTATTTATTTAATAGTTACCATTGCATTAATTGCTGCAGTAAAAATGTATCGTAATGATATCATCAAATCATCTAATAGCGTTGGCCAACTTGTTTTATGTACTTTGATAATCTTATTTTTATCAAGTATTACTTATTTGGCACAACCTACTAATATGGTCTTTACTCGAATTCTATTTGCATTTCAAGTTATGGGCATGCTTATTGTTATTTGGTCTATTAAAACTATAACACATTTTTTTCAATCTAAAACAGATGAAATTTTTTTAGGAGTCATGGGAGGGCTTCTATTAATAGGAGCGATTTATTCAAATGTGATTGTAACTTATAGTGCACTTAATGATAACATGGAGTTTAATTATCTTGTAAGTACGCTTCATAAAGAGTTGCTTCATCATAAGTCTATTCAACGTATCCATCTAGTCGGTCTACCTTACGGGTCTGAAGATAATTTTAATGGACGTAAGCAGCGAGATGATATTTATAATGTTAATTCTTTGGTATATAGGCAAGATTCATTTTATATGGTAGATGCCGCATTGAAACAATTTGTCTTGCCACATACTTATTCACTTTTTAATTGTGCTCTTGATGAATTTCAGCTTAAGAATATTACCGAAACACAATGTATTCAGAAGGCACCCCAAAATAGTATTATAGTTACTTATAGTAGGCAACATGAGCCTATCAATAAAACTCCTAATATGCTTTTAATTGATATGAGTGCTGATAAAGTATATTTTCCTAATTATCCAAAGCATATTTTGATGTCTCATTAAAGCATGATGGAGGCGGTACATGTCTGAATATTTTTTTGATAGAGCTAAAATAACAGAAGAAATAAAGCATCTTATTAGAACCAATAACTTCGAAAAGATTTATAATTGTATATTTTTCGCGAAAGTCATCATGATTTATTTTTTTATTTATTTTGTTTTTTATTGTAATTATTGGATGTATAACAAATATGGTGTTAGAGCGCTCTATTTACTGCCCGTTTTTATAGTTATGATTGGCTGCTTGCAATATATTATTGCGCAAGCTTCACATGAGGCCATTCATTTTCATATTAAATATAAGAATACATTTTATTCAATTTTATGTACTTTTTTAATTTTATATCCAATTGGAGTTACAAAAAATTATAAAAATAGTCATGCACTGCATCATATTCATTTCGGAGATAAAGAACGTGATCCAGATTATTTAACCTTTATGACTCCTCCATGTTCAAAAATGAAATTTTGGTTAATGTTAGTTAAAAGTTTTTTAGGGATTTCGACGGCAAAACGAGTATTGAATTTATTTCGATATCGGAGGAAGAGTGTAAATCAAAGAGATACAACAATCATGAAACAAGCAGTTGAATTATTCAAGTTAATGAGTGTGCAAGGTATTTTATTTTTAATATTAATGAAGATGGGAATAGGATGGAGCTATTTTGTTTTATGGATTTTACCTCTTGCGCTTATTACCAAAAGTTTGATTGATATCCGTTTGTTGGCTGAGCATAGTCCGATGGAAAATACAGAACCTGCTTTGAGAAGTTTTATGAAAAAAGATTGGAGTAATTCTCTATTGGGCGTGTTTGGTTTTAAATTTCATGCAGAGCATCATCTTTATCCTGGAATTCCTTATTATAATTTACATAAAGTATCTCCAATCATAAAAAAACATGCAATGTGTATGCGAGGGAGTGAACATGATTATAAAATTGAATTATCTGAATTGAGTTACTTCCATTTTTTAAAAAAATATTATCATTCACTGCCTGGAAAATTTGAAAAAAGGATATCAAATGACTGAGCAATATTCATGCAAATTATGTGCTTCAACTGTTGGTAATATTTTACTTTCTAATATAAAAGATTGGGAATATGGCACTTCAGGCGAATATGCCTATTATCAATGTGTTTCGTGTGAACAAATTCAACTTCACCCCTTTCCAGATTTGCATCAATTAAAAGAAGCTTACCCGGAAACTTATCCTGCTTATATTAGCGATATAAAACATAATCGCGGCAAGTTTTATGACTTGTTATTGCGAATACATACGCGTTTACGTTTACATACCGTGTTGAGATATCTTAAACCTGAAATGAAGATTCTAGATGTAGGAAGTGGGAATGGGGATTTTTTATGTTGTTTTAAAAGATATGGTATTACAGAATTATATGGCATTGATTTTAATCAACAAGCTATTCGGATTATGCAAGAAAAAGGAATTCATTCATTTCATGGACTCTACATGGATTATTCAGCACCTTATGAATCTTTTGATGTTATTTCAATGAATCATTATATTGAGCATGTATTAAGTCCAATGGCTGAATTAAAAAAAAGTTATGACCTTTTGAAGCCTGGAGGTATTTTATTTGGCATCTTGCCTAATTTTAATGGCTTAGATCGTATGCTATTTAAAACATTTTGGGGGGGGAACCATGTGCCTCGTCATACCTTTCAATATACAGATAAGCAATTCGAGAAATTGTTGAAGAATGCCGGGTTTAATAAAATTAGAGTGACTCATGATATGAATCCTAGCCATATCGCAATTTCTATTCAGAATTGGTTGCAACGCAATGTAAAAGATTTAAAAAATAATCCAAATATTATTCATGGGCGAATGAAATATTTTAATTTTTTATTAATGTTGTGTTTGCCGTTGAATATTATATTTTCTCTATTGAAGCGTTCAGGAACTATGGCATTTTATGCAGTAAAATGTAGATAGAAGTATTTAATAGGCTACTGAGTGTTGTGTGTGGGTGAATTTTAAAAGAAATTCGCGTATGTTATTCTCAGTCTTTTGATTATAAATGTGAGGATTCAAGAAAATGGTAGGAGAGAAGTGGCCGAAAATTTTACAGGAACTGACGCCACAGCAAGAGGTTATTAGCAATGATTTTATGAAATATTGGCATGAAGCCTTAGGGAGCAATTTATTATATCGTCTTATAGAGGAATTTAATCATGGATATGTTGTTAAAAATGCACCAAATCATTTTTTAAGGACGCTTGAAATAGGAGCAGGTCTTGGAGAGCATCTTAAGTATGAAAAATTATCAGTTGATCAAAAAAAGAATTATTTTGCTCTTGATTTAAGGGAAAATATGGCTGAGCAAATCAAGATAAATTTTCCTGAAATTCAATCTTACGTAGCGGATTGTCAACAAACCTTATCTTTTCCTGAAGGCTATTTTGATCGTGTTCTGGCCATTCATGTTTTGGAACATTTGCCAAATTTACCCGCTGCTGTTAAAGAAATGTATCGTTTGTGTAATAAAGAGCATGGATATTTTTCAGTCGTTATTCCTTGCGAGGGAGGACTTCTTTATTCGTTAGCAAGAAAAATGTCAGCACAACGCTTGTTTGAGCGTCGATATCAACAACGCTACCAGTGGTTCATAGAGCGTGAGCATATTAATCGACCGAGTGAGATTGTACAAGAATTAGAACCATATTTTTATATAAAGCATCGTCAGTTTTTTCCTTTCTTATTACCCATAGTTCATAGTAATTTATGCATA
Organism: Legionellales bacterium; assembly: GCA_023265835.1. Taxonomy (GTDB): domain Bacteria; phylum Pseudomonadota; class Gammaproteobacteria; order DSM-16500; family DSM-16500; genus UBA4722. The sequence continues at coordinate 9,241 of JAHFSI010000042.1, read as the reverse complement.
GGCATGACGTTGTATCCTCGTAGTTTATAATTAGAACGAGATGATAATATTGCTTTTTTTCTCAAATGCTTGGTTTATTATTTTAGTTAGAATATAATTCATTACCTTTTTAGGGTGGTTTATTTGTATCGAGGGAAGTTTAACTTATGATCATTGTTCGTAGTCCATTACGTATTTCTTTGGGCGGAGGAGGCACCGATCTTCCTTCGTATTACTGCGATCATGGCGGTTTTTTGATTGCAGGAGCGATTGATAAATATGTGTATATCACGTTACACCAGACATTTGTTGAAGAGATTATAATTAAATATTCTAAATTAGAGCGTGTGACTTCAATTGATGAAGTAGAACATCCTATTATTCGTGAAGCATTAAGACATTTCGCTATTGCTTCTCCGCATTTAGAAATCACAAGCATGGCAGATATCCCTGCAGGAACAGGGTTAGGTTCATCAGGCAGTTTCACAACTGCATTATTGAAAGCGCTTCATACTCTAAAAAAGAATTTAATACACCCGCGTGAATTAGCTGAAGAAGCTTGTCATATCGAATTGAATCTTTTAAAAGAACCGATTGGAAAGCAAGATCAATATATTGCGGCATATGGCGGGCTCACTTGTTTCCGTTTTTTACCCAATGGTGAAGTTGAAGCATGGCCGCTTAAAGTGGATCAAGACACCTTATATAGTCTTGAGGATAATTTATTATTGTTCTTTACAGGTTATTCACGCTCAGCCTCTGCGATTCTCAAAGAACAGGACAAGAAGAGCCGAGATAAAGATCAAGATATGATTGCAAATCTACACTTTATTAAAGAGCTGGGTGTTCAGAGTAAAGATGCGCTTGAAAAAGGTGATCTACATGAATTTGCGGAGCTAATGAATGTGCATTGGGAACATAAGAAAAAACGCTCAGGTAACATGAGTAATGATAAAATTAATGAATGGTATGAATTAGCGCGCCGCAATGGTGCAGTAGGCGGCAAAATGATTGGCGCAGGCGGCGGCGGGTTTTTAATGTTTTATGCAGATGATAAGATAAAGCTTCGCCATGCAATGCGTGAGGCAGGATTACATGAAGTTCGTTTTCGTTTTGATTTTTCAGGTACGCAGGTTGTCGCGCAATCATGAAGACAGATTTATTTCAAGTGGTGATTTTAGCAGGTGGTCTTGCAACACGCTTGCGCCCCACCACTGAAAAAATACCCAAATCGTTAATGGATATCAATGGTGAACCTTTTATCGTACATCAACTGCGATTGCTGAAGCAAAAAGGTATCCGCGAGATAGTCATATGTGTGGGATATTTAGGTGACCAAATAATTAACGTGATTGGTGATGGAAAAGAGTATGGCGTTAATGTTGTCTATTCATGGGATGGGCCGCAACTATTAGGTACGGCAGGTGCAATTAAACAGGCAATGCATTGCCTGAACGACTCATTTTTTGTTCTATATGGCGATTCCTATCTTCCTTGTGACTATAAAAATGCACAAACAGCTTTTATAAATAGCCAAAAACTAGCTTTAATGACGGTATTTCGAAATAGCGGACAATGGGATACGAGTAATGTGGAATTTGTGAATGGTGAGATAGGTGTGTATGACAAAGTAAATAGAACTCCGCGTATGCAGTATATTGATTACGGCCTTGGCATATTTAATAAACAAGTGTTCAATGAAGTACCCAATGATCAGCCATATGATCTTGCTTTGCTGTATCAAAAATTATTGGCAGAACAGCAGCTGGCAGCATTTGAGGTCGTAGAACGTTTTTATGAAGCAGGGTCATTTGCAGGCATCAACGAGTTAGAGTACTATTTGTCATCCTATAAGGTCTATTGACAATTCGCCAGAAGGAAATGCTATGCAATTTATTAAGCAATTTTTATCAGAAGCAAACCAGATTATTGAGCAGCTCGATGCTCAGCAAATTGAACGATCTGTTGATTTATTAGCTAAAACGCGTCAGGAAGAAGGGCGGTTGTTTATTTTGGGTGTGGGCGGTAGTGCTGCCAATGCATCTCATGCTGTGAATGATTTTCGTAAAATTGTAGGCATTGAAGCTTATGCGCCTACGGATAATGTATCGGAATTAACAGCACGAACGAATGATGAAGGATGGTCAACCATTTTTTCCAAATGGCTGGAAGTCAGCCGATTAAAAGTGAATGATTTATTGCTTATTCTGTCTGTAGGTGGTGGAAATTTAGAAAAAAACGTAAGCCCCAATTTGGTGGCAGCCTTGAATTATGCAAAAAAAATTGGCACCAAGGTATTGGGTATTGTAGGTCGTGATGGTGGGTATACTGCGACTGTCGCTGACGCTTGTGTGATTATTCCAACGCCAAACCCTGAAAATACCACGCCGCATGCGGAAGCTTTTCAAGCAGTTATATGGCATTTATTGGTCTCCCATCCTAAGCTCAAAGCGGCTCAAACAAAATGGGAGTCAGTGCGTTAATGGTAAAACGTAGAGCTGTTTTTCTTGATCGTGATGGTGTTTTGAATCAGGCGATTGTTAAAAATGGAAAACCGTATCCACCCGCAGCATTAACAGAGGTGATTATACCGGAAGGTGTACAAGAAGCCCTATATAGACTAAAATCAGCAGGATTCTTATTGATTGGTGCAACGAATCAACCTGATGTTGCTCGAGGCCAAGCAACACGGGATGTGGTGGAAGCCATTAATTTGAAATTAATTAAAGAGCTTGGCTTGGATGAGATTCGCGTCTGTTACCATGATGATAAAGATCACTGTGAATGTCGTAAACCGATGCCAGGTTTGCTAACTCAGGCCTCTCAAGACCATGGCATTGATTTACTTTCTAGCATCATGATCGGAGATCGTTGGAAGGATATTGAAGCAGGGCAGCGTGCCGGATGTCAAACAGTTTGGTTAAATAACAACTACCAAGAAACGGGCCCCAAAGTGCCGCCCGATTTAGTGAGTCAAACATTAACAGAAGCAGTTAACTGGATATTACAGGAGCAGTGAAATGAAAACGGTCTCAGGATTAAAAATTAAATTATTTGCTGATGGTGCAGATAAAAAAGGTATGCTTGAAATGTACCAAAATCCCATGATCCAAGGATTTACCACGAATCCAACGCTTATGCGCAAAGCAGGCATCACTGATTATCAAGATTTTGCATTAGATATCTTGAAGACCATTAAAGACAAATCGATTTCTTTTGAAGTTTTTGCCGATGAATTTGATGAAATGGAAGAGCAGGCCAGGCAAATTGCTTCTTGGGGTGAAAATGTCATGGTTAAAATTCCTGTGACGAATACCCAAGGTGAATTTGCAGGAAAGTTGATTAAAAAACTATCCTCAGATGGGATTGCTTTGAATATCACAGCAATTCTGACGTTAGATCAAGTACAAGCGATTGCAGATTGTCTTTCACCTAAAACACCAGCTATTATTTCAGTGTTTGCCGGCAGAATAGCAGATACAGGGATTGACCCTGTGCCTGTGATGCAAGAAGCCTTATCCATTTTAAAAGAACTTCCTAAGGCAGAATTGTTATGGGCAAGTCCGCGTGAATTATTAAATGTTGTTCAAGCAGATCAAGTCGGATGTCATATCATTACGGCTACGCATGATCTTTTGAATAAGTTGCATTTATTAGGAAAAGATTTAACAGATTATTCTTTAGATACTGTCAAAATGTTTTATAGAGATGCACAAGCGGCTGGTTTCCAGATAGCAGCGGTGGAAACGGCATAAAATTATGCAGACTGCTTGATGCTTCAATATTTATTGAAGAATTGGTTTAATGCAAATTGAAATTCAAAAGTTAAAGTTGTTCTTAATTTATTTCACATTAAGTGTGTTAGTGTTATATTTTGTATTTGCTCCAGCGATACACATTCCATTTTATCACCATGATATTTACAAATATTCGGTAGGCGGTTTTCATAATAGTTGCAGAAATGATCCTGGGTTTAGTTATTTGTTCAAATTAGGTCGTCCTTTTTCGGCTATGTTGGATTGTGGTGGTTATAAAGTAGCTAATTCTCTTAACAACGTGAGCCACTTACGTATACTGTGTGTTGTACTCGTTGCTTTTGCTATGAGCCTATTTGCGTTTGGATTGCATTCGGTTAAACGATTTGTTTGGCCAGTGTTTTTCATCAGTGGTGCTATTTTTGTATTACCGGCGATACAAACGACGATCATTATGACCGCAACGACACTTGTTTTCTCTATTTTGATGGCGTTTTTTGCTTGGTATTGTCTTTCAAAAAGCTATTTGTTTGTAGCAAAGCAGAGTGCTTCACGAAAAGATGTTTTTTATTTTTTAGGCGGAATAGGCAGTTTATTTATTTCATTATTCACATATCCTTCGCTGTCGTCTTGTTTTTTATTGCCCGCGTTTGTGTGCATTTTATTTAAATCGCTATCAAATTGGTATGCGATGAAAAGAACGATTTTGAGAGATGTGATTATTTTTATTATAAGTTGTTCACTTTATTTTATCATCGCCAAATTATTACAATCGAAGCTATCTGTTGTGTCGTCCAATTATCAATTTAAGCTTAATTTTCATTTTTTTGACAGAATTATTTTTATTTACAAACATTTTCCTTCTTTGTGGATGATCCATGCTTCTTTTTTGCAGGTTGCGTTAATCAATTTAATTATCCTTAGTGGTCTTGTGATAGCCCTAAGAAATTTTTTTCTATCTGATTTTTTTAAATATAAAAAAAATGAGTCAATCAGGGTGCTTTTACAAACCTTATTTGCTGTTATAGTATTATTATTATTGGGATCGCTCACATTGTTAGCTGTACCATCCGATGATATACCCATTGGCCGTGTCATTTTTGTGTTGCAAGCGATGAGTATTTTAATTTTATGGTGGAGCTTAATTCGAATTGGCTCCCTCTTTTCTTGGAAAGAAACGCATAGTGCTGGATTGTTCGCGGGCCTCTTATTTTTGATAGGCGCAGGCGTGGCGAATTATAATATGATTACAAGTGCATTGAACGATTATTTGGAATTTAATTATATTACGACAACTCTTGCAAAACACTTTCAAGCTCCTGCATTTAAATTAAAAAGAATTCATATTATTTCCCCCGCGGCTGTTAATTTTAATGGCTTGCCTCGTGGTGATGATATTTTGAATGACAATTCGACACATTATGCAGGGGATTTAACGTATATAGTCAATGCAGCTTTTCTACAATTTGTTGGAAAATATCAGTTCAGTTTGATTAATTGTATATTTTCGGAGATAGATGAAGAACGGCATTTTGCGGATGAAATAAGATGCATGGGATCAATGCCCAAGAATAGTATTGCAGTGACCTACAGTAGACCAGAAAAACCTTACTATAAAACGCCTGATATGTTGATCATTGATATGAATACATTGATGCTTCACAAACCAACTTATTAAAAATTAAAAGGAAAAACGTGTATATGTTAAGCCACATTGAAAATGCTTCTCATCGTTTGTTTCTGTTTTTTATATTTACTTTTTTAAGCATATTTGCGATCTATTTCATTTTTTCAGGTACGCTATCTATTCCATTTTACCACCATGATATTTATAAATTTTCTAATGGTGGTATCCATATATCCTGCAGACCGAATGATGCTGGTTATGGCTTTTTATATGATATTGCCCGTCCGTTTTCGGCTTGGTTAGATTGTGTAAATTTTAAATTTGCTAATACATTAACAGCAATGAAGTATTTTAGAATAATATGTTCCATACTCATTGGGATTGTCATGGGCGCCTTTGCTTTTTGGCTAAATTTGGAAAATTTTTGTTTTATTTGTGCTTTTTGCATCAGTGGAGCTATATTTTGTTTGCCAGCTTTGCAAACGACCATGATTATGATTGCAACGAACATTATTCTATCTATTTTTTTAGCATTTTTAGCAAATATTTTAGTAAATAAATGCTCTTTATCTGCTATTTTTACACAGAAGAAACAAATAAGTAGGTATGAAAAATGGATAGCATTTTTTTATTTTTTTAGCGGAGTAGGCTGTTTGCTTATTTCTTTTTTTACATATCCTTCGATGAGTGGATTTTATTTTTTGCCAACGTTAGTCATTGTTTTATTTAAACCTTGGAAAGAATGGTTGACCATAAGAGGAATATTTATTAAGGATGTTTTTATTTTTGGCATAGTCAGCCTATTGTTTTTTTTGATAGCTCGACATATCCAGCATACTCATATGGGTGCCGAAATTTCGAATTTGATTAGTGCATATCGTTATCAATTGAATTTTAATATCGCTGAAAGAATAGTAACGTTAATTAAGTTGATTGCCTCTTTATGGAGTACTAATGTCTTGTTATGGCCTTACTCCTTATTCATCTATTTTATAATAATAGCGGGCTTGCTTGTTGGTGGTCTCAAATTTTTTAATTCAGATTTTTTTAAAAGAACAAAATATAAGGCAAGTTATTATTTAGTGCAAAGAATGATTGCTGTGTGTGTGTTAATTATCATGGGCAGCGCTTTTTATATTGCGCAACCCGAGAATGTGCTGTTAGGACGCATTCTTTTTATCTATCAAGCTATGATTATCGTTATTTTAGCCTGGTGTTTATTCCAATTAGCGAATTTATTTACTTTTAAAACCAATGCAGCCTGGACGATTATGTTAGGGGGGCTATTTTTTTCTGCTGCGGTCTATACAAATTATGTGACAACAAAAAGTGCATTAAATGATAATATGGAATTAAATTATATTACTCAATCTATTGCAGGTTATATAAATAGTGGAATGAAGCTGGAAAGAATTCATATTATATCGGCATCAGTTGATAATTTTAATGGTTTGCCTAAACCAGATGATATTTTGAATGGTAATTCGACACAATATGCAGGTGATATGACTAATATAGTCAACGCTGCCTTGTTACAATTAGCTCAAAAGCATAGTTTTCATTTGACCAATTGTCTTTTTTCAGAATCAGAAGAAGAGCATCACTTTGCGGATGAAAAAAAATGTATGTTCTCTGCACCTAAAAATAATATTATTGTTACTTATAGCAGGCCAGGAAAATTATTCTATAAAACGCCTCATATGTTACTTATTGATATGAATGTGCTTGCACCTTTTGCAGGAGCATCCAAGATTGATCTTAAACAATAGGTTGAAGAGGATATTTCTTGATCCTTGCTGTGTTTTCGGATAGATTGCTAATCCATAGATAATTAGGCTTATTGCAATGGAAAATAAAGAAATTATTTCGCGTTTATATAAATCGATGTTATTAATTCGGACGATTGAATTAAGAATCGCTGAAATTTACCATACAGATGCTATTAAAAGTCCTGTGCATCTTTCAATTGGGCAGGAGTCTATTGCTGTGGGTGTTTGTGATCCGCTTGAGAAAAGTGACATAGTTTCAAATACTTACCGTTGTCATGCGACTTACCTTGCAAAAGGAGGAGATATTAATGCCATGATGGCGGAACTCTATGGAAAAAAGACAGGATGTGCTGGCGGTAAAGCAGGTTCGATGCATTTAATTGACATTAAAAATGGAGTATTAGGGGCTTCTGCTGTAGTTGGTACAACGATACCTGTTGCAACAGGCTATGCTTTAGCAATGCAAAATGAAGCTAAGTTAACAGGCCATCAGCGAGTTGTAGTCGCATTGTGTGGTGATGGCGGTACGGAGGAAGGTTGTTTTTACGAGTCAATAAATTTTGCAGCATTGCATAAATTACCTATTCTCTATGTTTGCGAAAATAATAGATTGGCTATTCATACTCCATTAGAAAAACGATGGGCAACAGAGCAGCTTTGTGAGCGTATGTCTACCTATGGTATTGAAACTTATAAGATAGATGATGCGGATATATTTAAAATTCGTGACACTGTCTCTAAGGTAGTTACAGATATTCGTAAAGGATTAGGACCTATTTTTATCGAATGTGCTACTTATCGATGGTTTGAGCATGTAGGGCCGGTAGATGATCATAGTGAGGATTATAGAAATATTGCGAAATATCAGGAATGGAAGAGAAATGACCAGATTCTGCGTTTAGAAAAAATGCTGGATTTAACTACTCGAAACCAAATAGAAAATGAGGTTAAAAAAATATTGCTAGCGGCAGAAGAATTTGCAGAGAACAGTCCTTATCCTGATGCAGAGGAGTTATATACACATGTTTACGCAAACTGAAGCGGTGATGAACAAACAGTCCAACACGCGATTAGTGCGTTACGTAGATGCATTGCGGGAAGCTTTTGAAGAAGAAATGGCTCGTGATCCTAAAGTTTTTTTATTTGGCTTAGATGTGGATGATCATAAGGGTATACAAGGTTCAACAGTAGGATTACAGGATAAATTTGGTAAGGACCGTGTATTTTGTACACCTTTGTCTGAAGATGCTATGACAGGGGTTGCTATTGGTGCTGCGATTGCAGGTTATAGACCTATTCATGTTCATATTCGAATGGATTTTATGCTTCTTTGTATGAACCAACTAGTCAATATGGCTGCAAAATCGCATTATATGTATAACGGCCAAGTTAAAGTACCCTTAGTAGTTCGTACAATGATCGGGCGATCTTGGGGGCAGGGTGGTCAGCATTCACAAGCCTTGCATTCACTATTCATGCATATACCTGGCTTGAAAGTGGTAGCTCCGACAAATGCGCATGATGTTAAAGGATGTATGATCTCAGCGATACGAGATAATAATCCAGTGATATTTATTGAACATCGGTTGCTCTATTCCACAGAAGGCTATATTCCCAATGATTCTTATTTAGTTCCTTTGGGTAAAGCACGCGTGCTGACAGAAGGGAGTGATATTACGATTGTTGCAGTATCGCACATGGTAATGGAAGCATTACGAGCAAAAAAACACCTGGAAACAATAGGAATACATGCTGAGGTGATTGACCCTATTACATTGTGGCCTCTTGATATGGAAACCATCAAATCATCTGTACGAAAAACAGGACGGTTATTAGTGGTAGATAATGCTTGGTTAACGTGCGGCGCGAGCAGTGAAATAATAACTCGTATATTAGAAACATACCAAGAAGATGGTTTACCTATACCGTGTATGGCGCGTTTGGGTTTTGCTCCTACAACATGTCCTACCACCAAACCACTGGAAAATATTTTTTATCCGGATGAACGAACGATTGCAATCAAAGCGTATGAATTAATTAATAAGAAAGTGTCAACATGGGAACCTCCTAAGGGTATTAAAACCGAAATTGACGCATTTAAAGGCCCTTTT
>JAHFSI010000118.1 GCA_023265835.1 Legionellales bacterium | reverse complement strand
TTATATTTACGATCAATTGACACGCCATCCACGTCATCGTGCATTAGAGGAAAATTTTATTTCGTTATTAGAAGATTATTTAACTGAAAAAGAAGCATCGCGTATTTTAAGTACCGTGATTGAATGGGGGCGATATGCGGAATTATTTGCATATGATTATAACGCCGGTGTATTGAGCTTAGAAAATCCTAATTAATATGATTAAAAAAAACGAACTTTATGCCATTATTATTATCGCGTTGCCTTTAATGGCCGCTTTTCTTGCCGAAAGAGGCATGCAGTTTATTGATTCGGTGATGATGGGTTGGCTAGGTTCTGTTGCGCTTGCGGCAGGTGCTTTAGGAACGGCATTATTTTTTACTATTGTCATTGTTTGCATGGGCATACTCAGCGCCGTCGGTGTTTTTGTCGTGCGTGAAAAAGGCGCGAACACCCCTGAAAATATTAATAGCATCATGCAGCAAGGATTTTGTTTAGCTATTTTTTTGTCTGTTCCAAGCATGTTACTGACTTGGTATGCCCCGAGTTTTTTGCTAAAAATCGGTGAAGACCCGCTAGTGGTAGCGGACACTGCCTTACTTTTGCATGGACTCCTGTGGGGCCTTCCCGGGTTCTTATTGTTTTTAGTGTTACGAGAATTTATTTCTGCTTTTTCGCTGACATCGGTAGTCATGATTGTTTCATTTATTTCAATCCCTCTCACTTTTGCAGCCAACTATGTATTAATTTATGGTAAATATCATTTGCCTAAATTAGGCATTGCAGGCATAGGCTATGGTGGCTCGATTGTCATGTGGTTTATGTTTTTGTGTTTGCTTGTATACAGTAAAAAGCATGGTTTATTAAAAAAACATCTAGCGATAGTTCCTTTTAAATTTCATCGCGAAAAATTGTATGACATGCTCTACATGGGCCTGCCCTGTGGTGCTTTGTTTTTAATTGAAGCGGGCATGTTTTTGTTTGTAACACTGCTGATGGGTTATTTTGGCATTGCTGCGTTGGCGGCACATCAAATTACTATGCAATGTACCAACATTGCCTACGCACTTCCTATTGCATTGTCTATGGCAACTGCTTTACAAGTGGGCCATGCAGCAGGCGCCAAAGATTTTGCTCGAGCCAAACGTACTGCATTGCTTAGTTTTAGTATCGCATTAACTATCTCGGCCGTTATAGTCGTTATTTTTGTTTGTGCCCCCCATTTTTTAGTGAGGATCTTTTTAGAAAAAGGAACGCAGCATTTTCAACAAGTCAAACAATTGGCCACATCATTTTTAAGTATAGCTGCCTTGCTTCTCTGTTTCGATGCGATGCAATCGGTTGCCAATGGCGCATTAAGAGGATTGAGAGATACTTTTGTTCCTATGTTATATAGTATTGGGTGTTATTGGATACTTGGAACTGGCGGCGCCTATTATCTTTCTATGCACACTGCTCTAGGCGCTAAAGGCATTTGGTACGGATTGATTTTAGGCCTTGGCAGCACCGCCATTATTTTGCTGCTGCGTTTTTTTAGAAAACTAAAACGGGTGTGACCTTGTATTAATGTTGTTTTTGTGTATATTAGCAAGAACTTTTTTAAAATTTTAAGGACGGAATAACCATCTTTAAAATCCAAAAAGAAACATCATATAAATTTCTAGGAATCGGCAATGGTGAAAGAAAAAAGAACCTCAATTAATGTGCAGGGCACAGATATTGGTATTCTTTCTAATCGAGAGGAAGATTTTATTTGTTTAACAGATATGGCTAAAAAATTTGGCGGAGATGATCTTATTCATAATTGGATGCGTAATCGTAACACATTGGAATTCATGGGAATTTGGGAGCAAATGCATAATTCTAATTTTAAAGGTGTCGAATTCGACACCTTTAAAAAAGAAGCGGGTTTAAATAGTTTTCGTTTGACACCCAAAAAATGGATTAATGCAACTCAAGCCATTGGTATCCAATCACGCTCAGGTAGATATGGTGGCGGCACTTATGCGCACAAAGACCTTGCTTTTGAGTTCGGATCTTGGTTAAGCCCAGAATTTAAACTTTATTTAATTAAAGAATTTCAACGTCTCAAGGAAGAAGAAAACAAAAGATTGTCCTTGGGATGGAACCTTAATAGAGCCTTATCGAAATTGAATTACCGGATTCATACAGATGCAATCAAATCACATATTATTCCTTCTGTAGTAAGTGCCGAACAAATTAATTTTATTTATGCAAATGAAGCGGACATGTTAAATGTGGCCTTATTTGGAAAAACTGCTAAGCAATGGCGTGACGCTAATCCTACTTTAGAAGGAAATATGCGGGAATTCGCTAGTATTGAACAATTATTAATATTAGCAAATATTGAGGCTATGAATGCCGAATTTATACGAATGGGACTTTCTCAGGCAGAACGTTTAAAAAAATTAAATGAAATAGCCATTATTCAACTTAATTCATTGACATCACATTTGGAAATAAGAAAATTAACAGGAAATTAGTTTTTATATTTTTAAAGAAGCTTGCTACGCAACAAAAAAATCAAAATAAGTATTTGGAAAAGGCTCATTTTTCAGTGTGAAATGCCACCATTCGATATCATATGGCTGGAACTCTGCTTGCATGGCATTGCGTAATAACATACGATTTTTGCGCGCCTCATCTGATACTTGATTAGAAAAATAATGTGAAAGTTCATCCATAAAATCAAAATGAGTGCCCATGGCCAGTTCTATTGCATGTTGGCCCTGCACCTGTCGTACAATAGTCAAATCCACAGTGCTGCCTCGAGTATGGCCTGATTTTGCTCCTACATAACCTAGATCAAAAAAATCAATTTTATTCACTCGCGGGTAAAAGCTTGCTTTCATTTTTTGATCGGAGTCATCTTTGCTCCACTCAATAAAATCATTCACCGCGGTTTGAGGACGGTAACAGTCAAACACTTTCAAACTAAGCGATTGTTTTTGCAATTCTTGCTGCACTTTAGCCAAGGCCAAAGCGGCGGGCAAGGTTAAAATACACCGTGGTTTTTCATACCCTTTAATCGGCCTGCCAATGAAATTATCGGATGTGCAATATTTCACGTCTTGTATGATGCTGGGATCAATATCTTCTAAGTAAACAAAATTAGCGGGTAGTGCCATACCATTGCTCGCACAAAAGAAAGTGATAATAAACGTAAATAGAACTTTATAATTGAATTTACGCATCTTTCAGTGAGCTTTTTAACATCCATGCCGTTTTTTCATGTATCTTTTGACGTTGAATGAGAATGTCTGCTGTCCCTTCATCCTGGGCCTTTTGTGCTTTGGTTATAATGGTCGTAGCATAACTTACCATCGTTTCATGGTCTTTTAACAATTCTTGGACCATCGTTTCCGCGCTTGTTTTTGAAGTAGCTTCTTTAAGCGATGACAAATTTAAAAATTGTGAGAACGAAGCAGGCGTGTAACTCCCTAATGCACGAATCTGCTCAGCTAATTCATCAATTGCAGTGGCAAGCTCCAAGTATTGTTCTTCAAACATTTTGTGTAAAGAATAAAAATGAGGGCCTTTCACGTTCCAATGAAAATTTTGCGTCTTCAAATACAGCATATACGTATCAGCCAAAAAATGCGTGAGCTCATCAGCGATTTTCGAGGCTTGAGACGTTTTGGTTGAGGGAACATGTTGCATGATTGCTGTTCTCCAATAGATAGTGGTAGATGATTGAGCCATTTTACTTTATTTTTTTCGATAATGCAAAATACGTCTCAATCCCCATCTGCCATGGAAAAATTTTAATGCCGTCTACTTCCTTGCAATAAGTATCACGGCTAAAACAAACCGCCTCACATTGACCAAAATCCTGAGAAAGATTTTTTAAATTTTTTAAATGGGCGGGCTGCACGCTCGTAGTACTTTTAATTTCAATAAATAATATAGGCAATCCAGGACGCTCTACGACTAAATCAATCTCAGCATCATCTTTTGTTTTTAAATAAGAAAAGCGATACTCCAGCTGATAATAATCAGCAAGATATTTGCATTGTAGAATAATAAAATGTTCAAACGCATCACCGTACTGGCTCGTACTCTCAGATAAAGGAACCGATAGCTGTGCTATCAATGCCCTGACCACACCTGGATCAAAAAAATAAAATTTGGGGCCCTTATTTAATCTTTTTCGAAACGAATGTTGAAAAGCCTCCAGAAAAAATCCAAGCAATGTATCCTCTAAAATAGAAAAATATTTTTTAATATGACTATCTGAAACACCTACATCTGTCGCAATACCAGAAAAATTAATGATCTTACCGTTCATCTGTGCTGCGACTTCTAAAAATCGACGAAATGGATCCAGCTCACGGATAAACTGCTCCGCCCAGATTTCTTCTTTAAGGTAGGTATTGGTATAGGCTTCCAGATAACGCTGTTTTTTTTCATCCGTTTGTAAATCGATTATTTTAGGCATCAGCCCAAACCGTAATGCTTGAGATAAATCAAACTGCCTTTTAATCTCCGGATACGTAAAAGGATATAAATGATAAACAAATGCCCTTCCTGCTAATAAATTCGCACCGCCGTGCTTTAATTTACGTGCGCTTGAGCCCGTTAAAATATAATGAATAGATGTTGTTTCTATTAAGTCATGTACGACATCTAATAATTTAGGTACCTTTTGAATTTCATCAATAATAATGTGCCGAGTGGTAGAGGGCGCGCCGCGCGCGATTGAAGCCAGCTCGCTGGGGTTTCGAGCAAATTGATTTTCTTCCTCAGGCTTTAATAAATTGATGTAAATTGCGTTCGAAAACCACGGCAAGCTTTTAAGCAAAGTCGTTTTACCAACGCCTCTTGCTCCAAACAAGAAAAAGCTTTCATCTTCAGGGAGTTGGCATAAACGCGTGATCATATTTTGAACGCCAATTTCATATTCATATTTAGAAATTGTACGCCATTTTCCATTTTAATACAAGAAATAGTCGTCCTGTTAATTGGCTAAAAATGTTACCTACTATTCACAATCTCCCGCCACGAATAAACAGGCAATTCTTTATCTTTAAACTCAATTAAACAAGGCAAAATAATTTGTGCGCTTTGGATGTTGGTAATGAGGGGGACATGATGGTCGATGGCGGTGCGGCGGATAATGAAGCCGTCTGTTTTTGCAGTGGCGGAGCTGCGGTTGGTGGGGATGTTGATGATTAAATCCACTTTGCGATTGGCAATGACAGTGCGAATGTTGGGTTCTATTTTTTCGCTGGCTTTATAGACGAAATAAGAGCCTACGCCATTTTGTGAAA
>JAHFSI010000041.1 GCA_023265835.1 Legionellales bacterium | reverse complement strand
CGACGCAGGGTGCTTGGTGAAACACCCAGTGCTTTTGCTGCTTGCCCAATTTTAAATAATTTATCCATTTGGGCAATTTTACTTATATTTAGATAAATATCAAGTAGCAGTTAACTAACCCCTTATGCTGATCATAGTCGCCTTAATTGAGTCAGTCATAGGTGACTTGCCTTAAGGGATGGCCCCTCATGGCAAGTTGAGGAACAAGATTGCTTGGATGGAGTGAAACCGCTAAACTCTCTTTAGCCATAATAACTCTTTGGTTGGTTGTTGTGGTTAGCACTGGCCTTTGTGTTCTAGCACTTGGCCGGTGCGCTTACATAAGCCAGGGGAACAGTTGCTTGAATTGAGAGCTTGTTCCTCTGGCTTTTTCTCTTTTTATAAACAAACAGCGTTTACGAAAAGTTTCACTATGATCTCCTTCGTTAGAATGAATGTCAAGTAGATGATTGCAGGATTAAAAATGAAATTATCTGTTCCTGATTCTATTGCACAAGCACACAGCGACAAGCTTACTGATATCATTCGTCAAGAAATAAAATCATCTGGCGGATTGATTAGCTTTGCGCGCTTCATGGAACTTGCATTGTATGCTCCAGGGTTAGGTTATTATTCTGCTGGGCAAACTAAATTAGGAAAAGAAGGTGATTTTATAACGGCGCCAGAAATTTCACCGCTGTTTGCACAATGTGTCGCGCAACAAGGCAAAGAAATTTTAAATGAATTAGGCGCGGGTGATATTTTAGAAATCGGTGCAGGTTCAGGTGTTTTTGCCAAAGACCTTTTACTAGAATTAGAAAATTTACATAGTTTGCCAAGACATTATTTTATTCTTGAAATCAGCGCAGAACTACGCGCGCGTCAAAAACAATTAATTGCTGAACAATGTTCTCATTTATTAGAACGTATTATATGGTTAGATACATTGCCCAGCGCACCGATACAAGGCATGATTATTGCAAATGAAGTATTGGATGCTATGCCTGTACATTGTTTTCGAATAGACAAAGGCCGCATCCAAGAACGTTGTGTGACATGGGAAAATGATCATTTTACTTGGCTGTCAACAACGCCTACTCTCTCTGCGTTAACACAGCACCTCGAACCCTTGTTGCAAACACTTCCTGATGGTTATGAATCTGAAATTAATCTCATGCTGCCAGCTTGGATCCGCTCTATCACCTCTGTGTTAGAAAAAGGCGTGATTTTATTGTTTGATTATGGTTATGGCCGAACAGAGTATTATCATCCTGAACGTACGATGGGTACATTAATGTGTTATTCACAACATCATCGTCACAGCAGCCCTTTTACGTTAATAGGACTACAAGATATCACTGCCCATGTGGATTTTACCATGGCGGTAGAACAAGCTTATGCAGCAGGGTGCAGCTTGGCTGGTTATTCTACGCAAGCGGCTTTTTTATTAAATTGTCATTTGCTTGAAATAGCAAAACAAAATGAAAAAACTGTGCTAGAGGAAACAAACCAAGCACAAGCCATTAAGCGATTGGTCCTTCCCTCTGAAATGGGAGAGCTCATTAAAGTGATGGCAATTAGCAAAAATTTCACTCAATCATTGTTAGGCTTTCCGCAGCCAGATCGGCGGCGGGACCTATAATTTTATTGTTTTATTTATCGTTAGATTTCAGTCGGTGACAATTTGTCACCGACTCATTTAATTTTTATTGTTTCTCTTATCTTAATCTACTAAACTGAATTTCCCGAATTTATACAAGAAAACACGATGCGTATCTCAGCGATTTGCGCCATGTCTGAAAACCATGTGATCGGCAAAAATAACCGACTGCCTTGGCACTTGCCTGCAGATTTAGCGCATTTTAAAAAAATCACCTGGGGCAAGCCTATTTTAATGGGACGAAAAACATATGAATCGATTGGGCGGCCTTTGCCTGGGCGATGTAATGTTGTTATTACCAGCAACAAGGATTACCAAGCGGCTGGATGCGTTATCGTTCACTCTGTAGAACAAGCATTGGAAGCCACCAAAGACAGTGATGAAATTTTTATAATCGGAGGGGCGTTGCTTTATCAAAGAACGTTGCCGCTTATTCAGCGATTGTATGTAACGCTAATTCATCAACACATAGAAGGTGATACATTTTTTCCTGAACTTAAGCGGGAGGAATGGCAGGAAGTGGGGCGTACTGATCATGATGCAGATAGCAATGGCGCTTTTTCTTATAGTTTTATTGTGTTAGATCGTATTTAATTTACCCCCCCTTCCTGACCTTCCCCCCTGAGGGGGAAGGAATGTCCTAATTATCACTGAAAAAACTTAGAATTTTCCTTCCCCCTCAGGGGGAAGGTCAGGAAGGGGGGATATAATGTCTACGATGCATTCACGCTAAAACGCTTTCCATCTTCTAGGCACATCGCAGTCAATTCATGGCCCCAAACACAACCAGTATCTAATGCATAAGTATTAGGAACATTTGTTACACCACCCAATGCAGCCCAATGTCCAAACAGAATTTTCAATTCTGCATTAGCACGCGGTTTGACTTTAAACCAAGGAATTAAATCATCTGAAGATGTAGCCAGCGTGCCTTTGGTTTTTAATTCTAATCGCCCATCACGATGGCAAAACCGCAGACGAGTCAAATAATTAGTAATGCAGCGCAAACGATCCCAGCCTTGTAATTGCTCGCTCCATTGCGCAGGCGTATTGCCATACATATGCTGAAAAAATTCTGCTGCGGCATCGCTGCGGATTACGCTTTCCACTTCATGTGCCAATCGCTTTGCTGTCATCAGGTCCCATTGCGGGGCAAGCCCTGCGTGTACCATGGTATAGCCTAATAACTCGTCATGATAAAGCAATGGCTTCTGCCTTAACCAACCCATCAATTCTTCTCGATCGGGCGCAGCGAGAACAGCCTCTAATGTATCTTCTTTCCAACCCGCATGCGCTTTATATATGCGGGCTATTAAATGCAAATCATGATTGCCTAATACAATGGGATGATGATCACCTAGTTTTTTGATAAAACGCAATGTTTGCAACGATTGCGGCCCGCGATTGACTAAATCACCGCAAAACCATAACGTATCTTTATTCGGATCAAATTGAATATGCTCAAGCAATTTCTCTAGCACACTCAAACAACCTTGCACATCACCGATTGCATAATTCATTTTGGGTTCAACTGATTGCTGATGTTAACATAATCTTCCACGCGCAATTGCTCCGGCCGTAAGTGGGAGTCAACGGCAATCGTTTTCCATTCTGCATCATCGATCAGCTCTTTTAAACTATTGCGTAATGTTTTACGGCGATGAGAAAAAGCTTCTCTGACCAACAAGGAAAAATGCTTGTAATCACGCGCAAAATGCGAAATTTCTTGATAGGGAATTAAACGCACTACACTGGATTCAACTTGAGGCGGCGGATAAAATGCAGCGGGGGAGACATTGAAAAGCGGTATCACTTGACAATGGTACTGCATCATAATACTTAAACGTCCGTAATCTTCCGTACCAGGTTGAGCGGCAAGGCGTTCTACGACTTCTTTTTGCAACATAAAATGCATGTCTAAGATATCATGGGCATAATGTAATAAATGAAAAATCAATGGAGTAGAAATATTATAGGGTAAATTACCAATCACCCGCAGCGGCTGATCGGGCTCTGCTAATTCTGCAAAATCAAATTCTAACGCATCTGCTTCATGCACGATTAAATTGCCTTTATCAGCACAGCGCGACTTGAGCGGAGGAATTAAATCCCGATCTATTTCAATGACATCAAGCTGGCCTATTTTTCGTAAAATAGGAACAGTCAGCGCGCCTTGCCCCGGCCCGATTTCAACAAGGTGTTGGCCAGGCTGGGGCGCAATCATCTCTACGATACGTTGAATAATTTGCTTATCATGCAAAAAATGCTGACCGAACCGTTTACGGACAATAGGCGCATGCATGGAATTTTATACCTGCGCCAACGCCTTTTTCGCTGGAGCAAATCCGCGCGATGCCGCTTGCTGGAACAATGCTTTGGCCTTATCCCTATCAACGGATGTGCCAACCCCATTTGCATACATCAAGCCTAAATTATATTGCGCACTCGCTAAACCATGGTCTGCGGCTTTTTGATACCACTGTATGGCCGTACCATAATTTTGCTGCACGCCTTTGCCTGCGGCATACATATAACCTAATTCATTTTCTGCGTAAGGATTACCTTGCGCTGCGGCTTTTTCAAACCAGTGACGGGCAGTATCAAAATTTTGCGGCACCCCCTGGCCCAATAGATAACGTACACCTACCTTATCTTGCGCATTGGAGTTACCCATTTCCGCAGCATGACGATAATACTCAAGAGCCAATGCATGATTTTTTGTGACGCCCTTGCCATGTGCATAGCGATTACCTTGCTGATAAAGTTCTTCTGCAGAACCATTAAAAGAAATTTTTTGTGAACCCGTATATTCATCTTGCTTAGTTGAAGCACAGCTGACGCACAATACACACAATCCTAGCATTAAAAATTTTTTCATGGTGCTCTCCTTTCAATGATTACCAAGCAGCAATCGCTTGACCGTTAAAAATTCTTTGCGCAGCTTTCAATACCGCAGCTGATTGCAATGCCGCTACAAGCTGCTTAACTCGCAGGTCTTGCAGCTCATCTCTACGCACAACAATGATATTAGCATAAGGCGAATCTTTCCCTTCTAAAAAGATCGCATCTTTTTTGGGTGACAGGCCCGCAGGAACAGCATAATTAGTATTAATAATAGCAAGATCAACATCAGGCAAACTGCGTGCTAGCTGGGCGGCATCTAATTCTTTAATCTTGAGATGTTTTGGATTTTCAGTAATATCACCAGGCATCGCATAAATGCCCGTCTCTTTTTTCAGTTGGATGAGCTTGGCCTTTTGCAGCAGCATCAAGGCACGGCCTTCATTGCTCGGATCATTTGGAACCGCAATCGTTGCACCGTCTGGAAGTTGTCGCAGTGACTTTATTTTAGAAGAATAAATACCCATAGGATAAATAAATGTTTTGCCAACGGCCACTAAGTCATAGCGTCTGTCTTTATTTTGCTGATCAAGATAAGGTTGATGTTGGAACATATTAGCATCAATACTACCATCACTTAACGCAGCATTGGGCTCTAAATAATCGGTAAACTCAACGATCACAATATCCAAGCCATATTTATTTTTAGCCACTTCTTTGGCTACTTGCATTAATTCCGTTTCAGGGCCTGAGATCGTTCCCACCTTTAAAATGCTTTTATCGTGCGATTGACAAGAAGAAAATAATAGGGTGCACAAACTCAAAACCAATAATTTAAAAATGTATCGCATCATTATCTTTCCTTTTATTGCCCTGTATGAGCATACCATTTAGCCAGCTTGTCGCCCACCAATTGTACTGCTTGGACTAATACAATCATGATCACAATCGTTATCAACATGACGCTGGTATCAAAACGTTGATAGCCATAACGAATTGCCAGATCACCTAAACCGCCGCCACCGACAGCGCCCGCCATAGCAGAATAGCCAATTAAACTCACTACGGTCAAGGTCAGTCCATTAATAATACCTGGCAGTGCCTCAGGAATGAAGACTTTACAGATAATTTGCCAGGCGGTTGCGCCCATAGACGTGGCGGCTTCCACCAATCCAGAATCGACTTCCAATAAAGCATTTTCCACCACCCGCGCAATAAATGGCATAGCACAAAGACTCAAAGGAACAATGGCTGCATTCGTTCCAATCGAAGACCCCACTAAAATACGGGTCAGGGGAATGACAGCGATCATTAAAATAATAAAGGGGATAGAACGGGTGACATTCACAATGATTGCCAGCACCTGATAGAGCAGGGGATGCGCGAGAATATTGCCTCGCCGCGATGTATATAAAACAATGCCCCATGGCAATCCCACTAACGTCGCTATGATGGTTGCGACAATCACCATATAAACAGTTTCAATTGTGGCATTAAACAGCAATGTCATTGGGAACATAACCAACCACCTCCACTTGCACACTCCGCTCCTTCAAATATTGAATAGCGGGTTGGATTTTTGCGTTTTCACCTCTTAATGCGATCATCATAATGCCCATGGCATGATTTTTTATATACTCAACATTTGCCTGCAGGATATTAATGTGTAAATTAAATTGCCGGCTAATTTCAGAAATAATCGGTTGAGTGGCTGTGCCCTGTAAAAACCATAAGCGTAGTATTGGGTGTGTATCAGGCTGCTCTAATGCTAATAAATGGCGCTCGATCGCGGCAGGCAAATGTTGTAATACCGAGGAAGCAATAAAATTTTTAGCCACTTCGGTTTTAGGATGAGTGAAAAATTCACCGACTTCATTTTCTTCAATCAACTCTCCTTCTTGTAAAATAGCGACCCGATCGCAACAACTTTTTATCACTGACATTTCATGGGTGATTAATAAAATAGTTAAATTTAAGGTATCACGGATGTTTTTTAATAATTGCAAAATGGTCAGTGTTGTTTCTGGATCTAATGCGGAGGTTGCTTCATCAGACAGCAGCACATGGGGCTTGGAAGCTAAAGCACGCGCAATGGCAACACGTTGTTTTTGTCCGCCGGAAAGTTGTGCGGGATAAGCCATTTTTTTATCGGTCAAATGGGTTAATTCCAATAGCGGCATAATCGTGTCTTCCATTTGTTTGTGCGTATGACCTGCTAGTTCCAGCGGCAATGCAATATTGTCATAAACATTACGAGATGAAAGTAAATTAAAATGCTGAAAAATCATGCCGATTTTGCGGCGCGCAGCGCGCAATTTAGCTGCGGACAAAGTAGTCAACTCTTCATTTGCAACAATGATTTTTCCACTGCTGGGTCTTTCTAATAAATTAACACAGCGGATTAAGCTGCTTTTGCCTGCGCCGCTTTTTCCAATAATACCGAAAATTTCACCTGGGTTGACGTGTATGTTAATATCACGCAAAGCAGGAATAGTGCCTTTAGAGGTTGTATAGTTTTTATGAACATGCTCTAGGGTTATCATATTTTAATTCGTAATCAAATCTTGAGATGTAATCGGGTATAATGCCCGTTTTTCTAACTTTTAGGAATAATTATATTAATACCTCAGACCCCCCTTTACGCCGCATTCGCAGTTTTGTACGACGCGATAGCCGGCTTACAAAAGCGCAGCGTCATGCGTTGGAGACTTTATGGCCACAGCTGGGTCTTGAACTCACTGCAGGGGCCGTTGATTTTCCTGCTGTTTTTCATCGTGACGCGCCCCGCATACTCGAAATTGGTTTTGGTTCAGGACAATCTTTGTTGGCGACTGCAAAAATGCATCCGGATTCTGATTTTATCGGCATCGAAACACACCAACCCGGTATTGGCGCATTATTATTAAATATCCAAGCCCTGCAACTCACCAACATTCGAATTTTTTATGGAGATGCTGTATTGGTACTCAATCAATGTATTCCTGAAAAAAGTTTAGAGGGTATTCAACTTTTTTTTCCTGATCCATGGCCTAAACGGCGCCATCATAAAAGACGTTTAATTCAAGCTCCTTTCGTGAAACTGCTGATCACAAAATTAAAACCAGGCGGTGAGCTGCATTTAGCGACAGATTGGGAAGATTATGCGAAAGAAATGATGCAGGTTTTATCGCAGCTGCCTGAATTAAAAAATTGTGCGGGTTTGCATCAATTTGCATCGCGTTCTAACCAGAGGCCTCTTGTGACCAAATTTGAACGACAAGGGAAACAAGCAGGGCGGGCGATTTGGGAATTGCAGTTTATGGTGGTTTAAAAACCTGCTGGACATTCGCGCGTTGCTTCACTACCCTTTATCAACCGAAACCGCTTCCATGAAAGGACAAAAATATGACTATAAAAAATACAAAACGTCTAAGCGCACTGATTATCACAAGCAGTTTTTTTACTGTTGCCCAGGCGATAGGCCCTGGATTTTATCTGGGGGCACAAGCGGGCGTGACGAATTTAAATAATACTGCCCAAGCGGTACAAACCGGCGTGGCCTCTCCGGCAACGCAAACGGTGACTCCAAGCAATACAGGTATTGGTGAACGTTTTTACTTAGGCGTGGGCATTAATAAATATGCTGCGGCGGAATTAGGTTATACGCATTATGCGCCTTCCACTTATAAAACATCACCCTCAACCATCGTCAATACGCCTGCGATTCGAGAAAATGGTATAGACCTAGTCGGCAAGGCGATGTATCCGATTAGAAGTTTCGCGGTGTTTGCTAAATTAGGTGCAACTGAGATAAGCAAAAGTTACTCTGGCAGCTTGCAGCCTATCTCGCCTACCGCACCACGACTTGCCGCCACCAACAGTTTTCATCCTATGATTGGTCTAGGCGTTAATTATGAAATAACTCAAAACTGGGTTGCTGAACTCAGCTGGACCCGTGCTCTTAAAGGCGGCAACGGTTTCCAAAATGCTGATTTTACTTCTTTGGGTATTTCTTATCATTTTGTTGATGAATTTTGCGGGCAGTTTTTGTGTTAGCGGTGGCAGTTGCTGAGTCAATCAATTCTGCTTAGCACAGCCTCGAGCGTTGTTGAATAAATCAAAACTTGATCTCGAGATTGTTATTCCTACTTTTCTACTCTGTCATTCCCGCGAAGGCGGGAACCTATTCTGCAAATATCACTAAAGATAAAATAATTCCATGACAATTAAATTATCAAGCAATATTCATGATAGAGATAAGTGATGATAGGTTCCCGCCTTCGCGGGAATGACAGTAAAAAGAAGCGGGAATGACAGTAAAGAGAAGCGAGGATGACAAAGAGACTTGAAGACACATTTTCAAAGTTACAATTTCTTCGGCAAAAACAACCCCACCAAATCATTCAAAAACTGTTGGCCCAGCGATGTCGCACACAAAATCATCTCATCCTCTACCAACAATTTTTTCTGCCTCGCAATGGCCAACGCAGGTGCCACCACATCAAGCACAAGCCCCGTCCGCTCCCTGAATAAATCCACCGACACCCCCTGCGTCAATCGCAACGCATTTAACATAAACTCAAAACAAATATCATGCGGCTGCAATGTCACTTCATGCGCTGTGTAAGAAGATCGAGCATCAAGGTAATCTTTAGGATTTTTCACCTGCCAATGTCGCTTAATCGTTTTTTGCTCCCTATGGGTAATTTTGCTATGCGCACCCGCACCAATTCCCAAATAATCACCAAATTCCCAATAATTTTTATTATGCCTGCATTCATGGCCTGGTTTAGCATAAGCAGACACTTCATATTGCTGTAAATTTGCCTGCACAATCGCCGTTTTCCCTTCTTCTTGAATGGCATACAATATTTCTTCTTCTGGTAAGGAAGGTGGCTGATGATGAAAAAAGGTGTTCGGTTCAATCGTCAATTGATACCAAGATAAATGCGGCGGCATAAAAGCCAGTGCATCTTGTATATCACTCAATGCATCTTCTCGCGATTGGCCTGGCAGTCCATGCATCAAATCTAAATTAAAATTTTCAAATCCCGCATGCACCGCATGATCAATCGCGCGCAAAGCTGCATCACGTCCATGGATGCGGCCCAATGCTTTTAATTTATTATCTTGCAAACTTTGCACGCCGATAGACAAACGATTAATGCCGGCTTGTCTAAAACCAGTAAAACGTGATTCATCAATTGTTCCAGGATTAGCTTCTAGCGTAATTTCTATATCAGGATTTAAATGCAAACGACTTTGCACCGCAGTCAAAATCTTTTCAATCGCCTGCGGTGAAAATAAACTCGGCGTTCCGCCGCCAAAAAAAATACTGGTCAGATTGCGTTCGCTAATAGCAGGCAGGTTTTCATCTAAATCATGAATCAACGCAGCAACGTACCCTTCTTCAGGTATCTGTTGGCGAGCCTCATGCGAATTAAAATCACAATAAGGACATTTGCGTACGCACCAGGGGATGTGAACATATAAACTTAAAGGGACCAAAGCAACCATTGTGTATTAATTATTCATGCCGAACAAAAAAGCAAGTTACCCGCAAGCAACCCGTTTGTCAATGTATTGATTTCGATTTAAACCTTGCTTTTTTCACGTTAAACTAACGCCATCATTCGATTAGGAAACCAACCATGAAAAAGCGTGTCAAAATTGCGGTCACCGGTGCTGCTGGCCAAATCGGTTATGCTTTGATTTTTCGTATCGCTTCCGGGCAAATGTTAGGCCCTGACACTGAAATTGAATTACAACTTCTAGAGCTAGAACCTGCGCTTCCCTCGCTGCACGGCGTTGCGATGGAGCTCGATGATTGTGCATTTCCTTTGTTAAAAAAAGTGACTTGCATCTCCAATGTAAATGAAGCCATGCGTGATATTAATTGGGCGTTACTGGTGGGAGCCGTGCCGCGTAAAGATGGCATGGAGCGTTCTGATTTGTTAAAAATTAACGGCAAGATTTTCACAACTCAAGGCAAAGCGATTAATGATCATGCGGCCGATGATGCGCGCATTTTAGTGGTCGGCAATCCGTGCAATACCAATTGCTTGATCGCCATGAATAATGCACCTGATGTTCCTAACGAGCGCTTCTATGCGATGACTATGTTAGATGAATTACGCGCCCGCAGCCAACTGGCTAAAAAAGCCGGCATGGATGTAACCGCTGTCACGCAAATGACGATTTGGGGCAACCATTCTTCGACGCAATATCCCGATTTTTATCATGCTAAAATTAACGGCAACCCTGCTACTGATGTGATTACTGATATAAATTGGCTGCAAAATGATTTTATTTCGATTGTACAAAAACGCGGGGCTGAAGTGATTAAAGCGCGTGGTTCTTCATCTGCTGCTTCAGCAGCGAATGCTGCCTTGATGACGGTGTATCAATTGACACATGATACAGCACAAAATGAAAGTTTCTCTGTCGCGCGCTGTTCGCAAGGAGAGTATGGTGTAGATGAAGGTCTTATTTTTTCTGTGCCATGCAGGACTGAAAATGGAAAATTAAAAGTCATCACTGGATTAACTCAAAATGCTTTTGGAAAAGAAAAATTTGAATTGACGCTCGATGAATTGCGGAAAGAACGAGATTCGGTACGAGAGCTAGAGTTAATTCATTAAGGTCTTTTTATTTTAATTTTTTGTCCACGAAGATCAATAATTTTTCCTAAACGCAACTCAGCTAATACGACGATTTTATCAAGGCAGCATGCTAACCCATTGATTTATAAATTGCTATATGATGAAGCTTCAGGGATGTTGACAGACCATTAAAATCAAGTAATCATATACATTAAAGCCAAGTAATGAAAGGCAGTAATTCCAAGTAATCTAAGGCAGTAAAACCAAGTAAAGCGAGCATGCCAATGACAACATCCGATGCTATAGCAGCAGCCTTATTTAGAGCACGCGTCGCTGCAGATACACGAGGCGCACAGATTATTCAAACTACTGAGGTATCGCGCGCTGATCGTGAAATCTTGCTCGCAACAGGGTGGTTGCAAGAAATAATAAGAGGTTGGTACATGCTGGTTAGACCCGATGTTGCTACGGGAGATACAGCAGCATGGTATACCAATTTTTGGGATTTCGCACGGATCTATTTAGAGCATCGTTTTGGTAAAGATTATTGCATGTCAGCAGAGTCCTCACTAGATTTGCATGTCGATAATCCAATAGTCCCTAAACAAGTCATAGTCATTGTAAAACAGGGCACGGGATTAAGAACCTTAAAGCATGATACGTCGCTAATGATATACGCGGATCCGAATAACTTCCCCGCCGAAATAACTCAAAAAAATGGCATTAATATGATGAGTCTCCCTTATGCGCTTTGCAAGGCAGCTCCCACTTACTTTCAAAATCATCCGCGTGATGCCGAACTTGCATTACGCTCGATAAAAACACCAGATGAAATTAGTCGATTAATCATACGTTACAACTTAAAAACAGCAGCCGCACGCATAATTGGCGCTTATCAATTTTTGAATGATATGAGTATGGCTGAAACGATAAAAAATGATTTAGCAACAGTCGGGATATTAATTAGCCCCAGCAATCCCTTTGAACAAGCCGCGCCATTATTAAAAACAACAAGATTAAAATCACCCTGTGCAGGGCGAATTCAAGCCATGTGGGCAGAAGCACGGAACACAGTCATCAATCACTTCCCAAAGCCGTCCAGCTTACCTAAAAATCCCGCTGAATATCTACATAAAGTTGATGAAATTTATCAGTTTGATGCTTACAACTCACTATCGATTGAAGGTTATCAAGTTACAAATGAATTAATTAGCCGCGTGCAAAGCAAACAATGGGACCCAGGTAAAAATGAATATGACTACAACATGAAAAATGCTATGGCTGCGAGAGGATATTACGATGCGTTTCAGCAGGTAAAATTCTGTATCGCAAAAATTCTTGACGGTGAAAATGCGGCGCTCGTAGTCAAAGAAAATTTACAAAAGTGGTTTCAGAAATTGTTTGGACCCTCTGTCAACGCTGGGATTGTACCGGCAGAGTCGTTGTTCGGTTATCGAAATGATCGCGTATTTATCCGAAATTCAAGGCATTCCCCACCACCTAAAGAAGCAGTTGCGGATGCGATGGAGACATTCTTTGATTGCTTAAGCAAAGAGCCGCACCCCGGTGTTAATGCTGTACTTGGACACTATTTTTTTGTTTTCATTCATCCCTATATGGATGGTAATGGCCGCATAGGTCGATTTTTAATGAATGCATTATTGGCGTCTGGCGGTTATCCGTGGACGGTTATTCGTGTAGAAAATCGGAGTAAATATATAGCAACCCTTGAGAACACACACAATCAATTTGATATAACAGAGTTTACGGAATTCATTAAATCTGAAATGAAGCAACGACATAACAAGCTCTAAACCCATTTGGCCAATAACGCCATGACACCCAGCCCGATAAACAACAGGACAAATTCTTTTAAATTTTCTGATTCATGCATTCGTTCATGGTGGTTAATATGATGCAGAGTGGACATATAGAGAAAAGTGCCTGCTGCAAACGCATTGAACCCTGCCGTCCATAATTGGCCTGATTTATACTGCATGAGTGAAGCCATTGCTGTGCCCAACACAATGCCTGCGGGGGTCATCAAAGAAAAGATACCTACAATATACATCGTTATTTTAAGCGGGGCCTGGCTGCGATTTAAAACAACCGCTAAAGCAAAACTCTCTGAACTTTTATGCACAATAATCGCGATGAAAATCACGAATGCAGTGGCGATAGTCATATTGATGCCCAGCACACCGCCTTCAATCAATGAATGAATAATTAAAATCAACGCGATCATATAGGGCAAAGTCGTTTTCGCCTGTTTGATATGCGGCACACATTGCGCCAAACGTTGAAGAAAGAGCAAAACTAAAAAACCACCGGCACAAAACAATTCGGCCATGGGATAATGGACACCACTTAACACACGAGAAAATCCATGCACCGCATCGGGTAGCATATGAAAAAGAGCGGCGCCTAAAAAAATTCCGCTCGCAAACGCATCACCCAATTCTAAAATGGGGTGATGTCCAGGATGAGCACGCACTTTAATGGGATAAATGGCCGCCACTAAACTTGTTATAAAAATTAAAATCCCTGCGATCGTTTTATAGAAAATTAAAGACACGTTGTTTGGCCTGTGTGAACTTCAAGTTGGATAGTATAGTAGAATCTTAGGACAAAGGTGAGTCAATCATTTAATTCTATGGACTCCAGGCTGTTCTCCTTTATACTTTGCAAATGATAGAAATCAGTATTGTACAAAAAATCGCTATTTGGGCACTGCCTGTCTTGTTTGCTATTACAGGACATGAAGTCGCGCATGGCTGGGTCGCATCGCTATTTGGCGACCAAACAGCGCGCTTGTCTGGGCGCTTGACGCTCAATCCGCTCAAGCATATTGACCCATTGGGTACCGTGGTCGTCCCTTTAGTCATGCTGATGTTCAGCAATTTTATTTTCGGCTGGGCAAAGCCTGTGCCCGTGGATGCGCGCAATTTACGTAACCCGCGTACAGACATGATCCTTGTTGCCTTGGCAGGTCCTACCGCAAACTTTATCATGGCACTGATATGGGCCGCCATTGCAAAGTTGAGCATGAGTGTGGCACCCTGGTTTGGCGTGCCGTTAATGGGAATGGGGATGGCAGGGATTGAAATTAATATTGTCTTAGGCGTTTTAAATTGTTTGCCTATTCCTCCGTTAGATGGAGGACGCGCACTTTATAATATACTGCCAGGGAAAATGGCTTGGTATTTTTACCATCTGGAACCCTACGGATTTTTTATTCTACTTATTTTGATGTTTACCGGTGTTTTAAATTACCTGCTTTTCCCGCCCATCATTTACTTGACCAAAACAGTTATTGAATTGTTTGGCTTGATGTAATAAAACTGAAGCATATAAAATAAAATATCCTTATATCAGAAAATGTAAAAACCGGCTTACTGATTGATTTGATTGAAAAATATATCTTTCAGAGAGGTTTTCTTAGGAAATTTCAGCATGTGCTATACTTAATCTACCATTATTAAACTAAGAGGTAGGATATTATGAGTGCATCACGTCCAGGTAATTTACTCGATATACTTGAGAGCGAGGATAAGAGTCTTTCGATTGAAAATGTTCAACAATATCTTTCAAAGGGCGGCAATCCAAATGTGCAAGATAAAAATGGAAATACGCTATTACATCTAGCTGCCAAGGCGCACAACGAGGACGCAGTTAAAGAACTATTAAAATTCGGCGCCGATCCCGATATAACCAATAACGATGGAAACAAACCCGCATATATGGCAACTTATTTTAATCCTAATATAGTGAATAATCCGATCGCTAAACTTCTTGAGTCGATGAGCACAGCAATTCGTACCTTTTTTGGAACCCAGAGGGCAATGAAGCAGGCTGATTTTATGATTGAGAACAACTCTGATAACATTGAAAAAATCATTGGTTTGAACCACACATCTTCTGATTTATTGCAAGCATTCGTTGTTCGTGCAGCAGAAAAAAAATCCTCAAATCCCTCCCTTCTTACTATTTTGGATAAGATTTTGGAAAATAGACAATCCAGGCCAAGTGGTACATTGAATTTTTTACAAGACTCAAGGGTAATTAGTAAAATTTGCGATAGATTAAAAGAAATAGATGGAAGTGATGCCACTAAAGCTAAAGTGATTGCGACATTACAAGAGATAAACACAAAAGAGCGAACAGTCAATTACAAAATGTTGGAACAGGCAAAAGAAACGAGGGCACCAGGATCATTAAAATCCTCCTCTTTATGGCAGGGAACAAAGCAGGCAGCAAAAGAAGAATACGATCGTGTAAAGGGTGTCGTTCGCAGCGCAATTAGTAAACGCAACAAATAGACGCGAGCAGTCCTTTCCAAAAAAAATGGGCATGCGAAGCATGCCCATTATCTATCAACAGCTATATGACTAATTACATCATACCGCCCATACCACCCATGCCGCCCATGCCACCGCCAGCACCCATGCCGCCAGCCATTGCATCGGACTCACTCTTTGGTAACTCAGTGATCATACACTCCGTGGTAATCATCATGCCGGCAACAGATGCAGCGTGCTGTAACGCGGTACGTGTTACTTTGGTAGGATCCAAAATACCCATGTCTAGCATGTCGCCGTACTCACCGGTAGCTGCATTGAAGCCATAGTTGTTTTTGCCTTCCAGAATCTTATTCACCACAACAGATGCTTCATAGCCCGCATTGATGACGATTTGGCGTAGTGGTGCTTCCAGTGCTTTACGTGTCAACTGAATGCCCATGGATTGCGCTTCGTTTTCACCTTTGAGGTTTTTAACGGCTTGTAATGCACGAATCAGCGCAATACCACCACCTGGTACGACACCTTCTTCGACTGCAGCACGCGTCGCATGTAACGCATCTTCAACACGCGCTTTCTTTTCTTTCATTTCGATTTCAGAACCAGCGCCGACTTTAATCACCGCAACACCGCCTGCTAATTTAGCAATACGTTCTTGCAATTTTTCACGATCATAATCAGAAGTGGTTTCTTCCATACGAGCACGCAATTGCACAATACGATCGGTAATTTCTTTCTTATCACCGGCACCGTCAACAATAGTCGTGTTATCTTTCGTGATATGAACGCGTTTTGCAGAACCCAAGTCTTGCAAGGTAGCGCTTTCTAAAGTACGTCCGATTTCTTCTGAAATAACTTGTGACTTTGTTAATGTAGCAATATCTTGCAACATTTCTTTGCGACGATCACCAAAACCAGGCGCTTTCACTGCGCATACTTTCACAATGCCGCGCATATGGTTAACAACTAAAGTCGCCAATGCTTCACCTTCGATGTCCTCAGCAATAATTAACAAGCTGCGGCCGGATTTAGCAACGCCTTCTAGAACAGGCAATAAATCACGAATCGAAGAAATTTTCTTGTCTACAATTAAAATGTAAGGGTTGTCCAAATGAGCAGACATGCTTTGCTGATCGGTAATGAAGTAAGGTGAGAGGTAACCACGATCAAATTGCATACCTTCAACAACCGTCAATTCATTCTCTAAACCAGAACCTTCTTCCACTGTGATAACGCCTTCTTTGCCCACTTTGCCCATTGCATCTGCAATGATTTGGCCGATAGAGTTATCAGAGTTAGCAGAGATGGTGCCCACTTGTGCGATGGCTTTATTGTCTTTGCATGGAACAGATAATTTTTTCAATTCTTCTACTGCTGCGGAAACGGCTTTATCAATACCACGCTTCAAATCCATTGGATTGAAACCAGCCACAACTGCTTTCAAGCCTTCTACGAGGATCTGACGAGCTAATACAGTCGCTGTTGTTGTGCCATCACCTGCTTCATCTGAAGTCTGTGACGCAACTTCTTTAACCATCTGAGCGCCCATGTTCTTGAACTTGTCTTTGAACTCAACTTCTTTCGCGACAGAAACACCGTCTTTAGTCACAGTCGGCGCGCCAAATGATTTATCAATAACAACATTGCGACCGCATGGGCCCATGGTGATTTGCACTGCGTTTGCTAACTCGTTCACGCCTGCAAGCATTAATTGGCGTGCTTCTTCGGCAAATTTAATATCTTTAGCTTGACTCATATTTATTTCCTCATAATTTTAAAATAAAAAAACCGATGACTACGTGAAATTATTCCATAACGCCCATAACATCTTCTTCACGCATGATGAGATAGTCTTTGTTATTCAGTTTGAAGTTAGTGCCGGCGTATTTACCAAACAAAATAGTATCGCCCACTTTAACTTCCAATGGCTGCAACTTGCCATCAATAACCTTGCCTTTGCCTACGGCCTTTACTTTGCCCTGGCTAGGCTTATCTTTCTCAGAAGTCTCTGGAATCACAATACCGCCAGGTGTTGTCTTTTCTACTTCACATTCTACGACAAGTTGGTTTGCCAATGGACGAATAGAGATGTTACTCATTTGTCTTTCTCCTATTTTGATATTTAATTAAAAATCGAAGCCTTTTATTTACACCAGCCCTTACTCTTATCTTCAGGGGCGGCTTGTTTTTGTATATGGGGGCTAAATTAGCACTCTCAAGTGCCGAGTGCCAAATATATAGAGAATTACATAAGAGTCAAGCGAGAAATGTTTGCTGGAATGGTCTTTAAGACTATATTATCCTTAGTTGCTGCTTAGCACAGCCTCTCCCCTTGTGGAGGCGTTGTTGAATAAATCAAATGTTGCACAGCAGCAAATTGTCATCCCCGCGAAGGCGGGGACCCATTATGACTCATCTCCGCACTTAATTTTTTTGATAATTCAATTTTTATGGAATTATTGTGGCGGGGTGGTTTACGCTGAATGGGTCCCCGCCTTCGCGGGGATGACAGATATAGAGAAGTGGGGATGACAGAATAGAGAAGCGAGATGCACAATTTTTTGCACAACATTAATTGCTCTTGTAGGAGTCACGGAGAAAATACCTCATATGAAAAACGGTCTATTCGGTATTTTATTACTATTCATCATGATGTTATGTCATGCCGAAACACAGCCCCGACCCTTATCGCCTGAACAAGCTTTTTCCTTTTCAGCCTATATGCCCCAACCAAACCAATTGGTTCTTCAATGGAAAATTGCGCCGGGGTATTACCTCTATCAAGACAAATTACGTCTCTATCACCATCAAAAACAGATAGCCCTCGGCTTGTTGCCCCCGAGCATCGTTAAACAGGACATTCTGCATAAAACTTATCGGGTATACACGGGTATCCTTAATATTATTGTGCCGCTCAACACCCTCAATACCAGGCCTGCTTTGTTCACAGTCGAGTACCAAGGCTGTTCTACTCAAGATTTTTGTTACAGCCCGGTAAAAAAAGATTTCCAATTTAATTCTGCTTCGCCCGCAATAGCGCAATTTGTGACCTCTGCTAACCCTATGCCAACTGAGCAGCTTGATGCAGAACAAGCCTATGCTGAAAAGCTTTTTAACAAACACGGCCTGTTTCTTGTCCTGCTGGGTTTCTTAGGATTAGGT
>JAHFSI010000117.1 GCA_023265835.1 Legionellales bacterium | reverse complement strand
CCTATTCTGGAAAAAACAGAACTTTTCAAGCGCTCCATTGGCGATGCCACCGACATTGTTGAAAAAGAAATGTATACTTTTTTAGACCGTAACAATGAAAGTTTGACATTGCGCCCCGAAGGAACAGCCGGTTGTGTACGGGCCGGTATCGAGCATGGTTTGTTTTACAATCAAGTCCAACGTTTATGGTATATGGGCCCCAACTTTCGTTATGAACGTCCACAAAAAGGCCGTTACCGCCAATTTTACCATTGCGGCGCAGAAGCCTTTGGCTTAGCAGGCCCTGATATCGACGCAGAACTTATTTTATTGGCCGCGCGCATTTTAGAAAAACTGGGCCTAAAGTCCCATGTCAGCTTGCAAATCAATTCATTAGGAGAAAGTGCTGCCCGAGCAAATTATCGAAAGGTGCTCGTCACCTATCTCACTCAAAACCAAGATCAGCTTGATGAAGACAGTCAACGCCGTTTAACAACCAACCCTTTACGCATCCTAGATAGCAAAAACCCCGCTATGCAAACGTTAATTAGCAACGCGCCTAAATTAATCGACTATCTGGACGAAGAATCGGCACAGCATTTTGAAAAATTACAAACCTATCTAACCCATGCCGGAGTGAATTATGTGATTAATCCCTGTTTAGTCCGCGGCCTGGATTATTATAGTAAGACTGTATTTGAATGGGTCACCACTGAACTCGGCGCACAAGGGACCGTCTGCGCAGGCGGCCGTTACGATGGATTAATTGAACAACTCGGCGGCAAAGCCGCCCCTGCATTGGGCTTTGCCTTTGGGCTTGAACGCATTGTCCTCATGCTGCAGCAACTCGCGCAAACACCCCTAAAACAGGCGCCTACTCTGTATTTTATCACTGATGGTGAAGCGGCATTAACCAAAGCATTTCTACTCGCCAATGAAGCGCGCGATGCCATATCGAATTTACGTGTCATTTTGCATTGCGGCGGCGGTCATTTAAAAAATCAATTTAAAAAAGCCGATAAAAGTGATGCAGAAATTGCTCTTATCTTAGGTGAACAAGAACTCAATGAAAACACCATTGCAATTAAAATGTTAAGAGAAAATATACCGCAAAAAACAATTCCGCAAAGTAATCTAGCTCAAGAATTGCAAAAATTATTTAACCTCAGTCCCTGATAAAAACAGTGCGTTTTTCCAAAGAATATGCCAAAATCTACAGCCCCGAAATCTAACCACATAAGCAATAGGAGTCTGACTTGACAGAGTATTTAACTGAACAAGAGCAAGTCCAGCAGCTAAAGACTTGGCTAAAACAATACGGCCCTACCATCCTATTGGGGATTGTCATTGCGCTGATTATGACAACAAGCTTGCGCTATTGGCAAAATTATCAAAATAAGATATTGATGCACGCTTCCAGTATCTACGATGAAATGCTTGCTTTACGTGCGCAAAACAATGAAGACGGCGCCACTATCCAAGCAAAAAAATTACTAGCGCATTATCGCAAAACACCCTATGCCGACATGGCTTCTTTATTGCTGGCACGCAATGCTGTACTGAATAAAGACTATGCTGAAGCAACTAAACAATTAAACGATGTCATTGACCATAGTAAAACTGCATCGTTACGAGAAATGGCACGTATTCGTCTTGCACGCATTCTATTGACCGAACAAAAACCAGATGAAGCACTCGCGTTATTAAAAAAGATGGATGATAAAAATTACCTTGGCCTGGTCGATGAAGTGAGGGGCAATGCCTATCTTCTCAAGCAAGATCCCGAAGCCGCCCGCAAAGCTTATCAACTTGCTTTACAAGAATTACCTAACGCTGAAGTGGTCAGGCCTATTTTAGAAATGAAATATGCCAACTTGGCCACAACGACCCACCTTGCTACTTAGAGATTGTAAGTTATGAAATGTATGATAAGAAAATTAATCATCACCGCATTGACCGCTTCCTTGTGTGCTTGCGGTAGTTTTTTTGACAAAGATAATACTTTACCGCCGACGCCCCTTGCTCATTTTCAACCGGAAGTAACCCCGCATGCTCTCTGGGACCGAAGCACTGGCTGGGGTTCTGGCGATGATTTTTATACTTACGTTCCTGCTATTGCCGATAATACGATTTATACCGCCAGCAAAAATGGTTACGTAACAGCAACGAATAAAACGACCGGAAAAACGGTATGGCGAGTCAATACACATACACCCATCAGCGCAGGCCCTGCTGCCACACATCAATTTGTCATCATAGGCACTCGTGCAGGAGATGTTTTAGCATTACAGACGATGAATGGCATAACTGCATGGAAAGCCCATGTACCCAGCGAAATACTAGCAGCACCCGTTGTTAATCAAAATATTGCTTTGATTAAAACGATAGATGGTAAATTATCCGCATTGTCAGTGTATGATGGTCACCTGCTATGGCAATATCAACAAACAGAACCCACCTTAATCTTACGCGGCGCTAGCGCCCCTGTGATTAGCAATAGTTCTGTCGTTATGGGTTTCGCCAATGGCAATTTAGTCAAACTATCTTTACATAACGGCAATTTAATCTGGTCGCAGCCTATTGCCGTGCCCGATGGTATCTTTGCGATTCAACGCATGATTGATATCGATGCCACGCCAGTTGTCTTTGGCAATCGTATCTATGCAGTGACTTATCAAGGCCAAATTGCGGCATTAGAACCCAGCTCGGGTCGGATAATATGGACACATGGTTTATCCTCTTACACTGGAATGGCCATTGATGGTGCCCATGTTTATGTGACCGATGCGAAAGGTGATGTTTGGGCATTTAATAAAAACAATGGCACCTTGGCTTGGAAACAGCCTCAACTTGAAGCACGCGTTCTCTCAGGGCCCGCATTACTAGGCAATTACCTAGTCGTTGGTGATGCGGAAGGTTATTTACATTGGCTGAATACCAATGACGGTCGTTTTGCTGCACGTACTCGAGTTGCTTTATCGGGTATTTACGCCGCCCCCGTTGTTGATAACAATACTATTTACGTGGTGACACAAGAAGGCCAATTAGCAGCGTATACACTCTAATGTTGCCGGTCGTCGCCATTGTAGGCCGCCCAAATGTCGGTAAATCCACTTTATTTAATTGCCTGACTGCTTCGCGCGCTGCTTTAGTGTCTGACATGCCGGGCATGACGCGTGACCGGCAATATGGTGAAGCAGCCATTGCCAATCATCGTTTTATCGTCATCGATACCGGCGGGCTCACCCAAACGAAAGAAGACTTAGAGCAACTCACTCGACAACAAGCACTGCAAGCCATACAGGAAGCAGACAAGGTATTATTTATAGTCGATGCCCGTGCAGGCATTACCAGTGCCGATCAACACATCGCTGATCAATTACGTTCGCTGAAAAAAAACATTTATTTAGTCGTCAATAAAACAGAAGGCTTGGATTCCGCTGTTGCGATTGCAGAATTTTACCAATTAGGATTTGGAGAACCACACGCAATCGCAGCGGCTCACAACAGTGGTATTACTGAATTAGTGATCGCCCTCTTCAAAAACGATGCAATACACCCTGATGCAACAAGCGAAATAGACCAAGGCATTAAACTCGCACTGGTAGGCAGGCCCAATGTCGGTAAGTCCACGCTAATCAATCGCATGCTAGGTGAGGACCGTGTTATTGTTTGTGACCAACCCGGTACAACACGAGATAGTATTTTTGTTCCTTTAGAACGCCAAAACGTGCGTTATACCTTAATTGATACCGCCGGCTTGCGCCGTAAAGGCAAAATAGTGGAAGTGACGGAAAAATTTTCTGTTGTGAAAACATTGCAAGCTATCCAAGCCGCCAATGTCGTCCTCTTTCTCATGGATGCTCGTGAGGGAGTGACTGATCAAGATTTACGTTTGTTAGGTTTTATCTTAGAGAGCGGCAAGTCGCTGGTTATCGCTATGAACAAGTGGGACAGCATGACAAACCAAGAACGCGACACAACGCGCACATCTATGGACAGACGTTTACATTTTGTTTCGTTTGCAAAAATCCACACTATTTCTGCTTTGCATGGCACAGGTGTCGGTAATTTATTTTCATCTATTAAAGAAGCGTATGCTTCTGCCACTAAAAAAATTTCCACCCCCGAGCTCACCAAGATTTTACGCAGCGCCGTCCTAACGCACACCCCCCCCTTAATTAATGGTCGACGTATTAAATTAAGCTACGCCCATTTAGGCGGCCATAACCCACCCTTAGTCATCATTCACGGCAACCAAGTCGGATCATTGCCTTCATCTTACATACGTTATTTAGCCAATACATTTCAATCTCGTTTAAAACTGATGGGCACACCCGTACAAATCGAATTAAAAAGCGGGAATAATCCATTCAAGGATAAGAAAAACGTATTGACTGAAAAACAACGCCGTAAAAAAACACGGCTTATGCGGCATTCGAAAAAAAGAAAATGAAATAGCAATTAAAAAAAAGGACGACTCACGTCGTCCTAAAAGTATCAATAAAAAAATTAATCAGCAGTCCATGCCACAATACCATCCTTGAACACGCAAAACGAGGAGTGGTTATAGAATTCCGTTCATTCACCATAGCCATCCGAAGCTGAGAAGGAGTATATGCGAGTCCCGTATTGATAAAAACAAGCAAGCTCAATGTAATTTTGGATAAATTAATTTCAATTTATAAATAATCATTATTTTTCAATGGACTAAAGAATAAAAAAACCCTCTTAAGGTAAAAAATAGCAAATTACTCTAGAACTTTGTACTATATCTCGCACACTGTTACTCGAATTTCTCTGCATTTAACGAACACAAAAAAACAAACGCAAAAAAAAGGCGGCTGTTAGGCCGCCATAAATGCTCAACTCAGATATAAGCAATCCTTGCTTGAAAATCCATCCTTGGGCATACAAAACGAGGAGTGGTTGCAAGAATCCTTTCAGTTAACCAGCATCATCCTTGATGCGAAGTCAGTATAACAACCTGACAAAGCAAATATAGGAAGGTGTTCTGCTCGTTGGAATAGGGGTACTCCTAACTATAAGGCTTTAGAAAAGATAAAATAGGTTAAATCAATCAGTTATAGTTTAAACAATGTAGTTTATAAGAAATAAACGAGTAAAAATTATCCGTTATCCTGCACGATAGCTGTGGGTAGTTTCCTACAGGGGGATGGGGGATTTGGGATTAATTAGGTAAAAATGTGGTTTTCCCTCTCCCGCAATTAAGACCCATTTTATATGGATCGTTGGCGGGAGAGGGGAAGTTCTAAGCCATTTTTGATTAATAAACGCTAAATCCAGTGTGATTGCTCTGGAGGGTGGCAACCTCAACGTGCCGTTCTAGTAAGTCGT
>JAHFSI010000040.1 GCA_023265835.1 Legionellales bacterium | reverse complement strand
ACAATACGAAGATGGTTGTGACTTTGATAGCACCCATTGCGATGGAAGAAGGACTGCGCTTTGCTATTCGCGAAGGCGGCCGTACCGTGGGCGCTGGTGTTGTGTCTAAGATACTTGAGTAATTAAATATTAAAGAGTGATAAAACAATGTCTATTGCAAAAAGCCAAAGGATACGCATTCGCTTAAAAGCGTTTGATCATCGTCTCATCGATAGATCAACGCGTGAAATTGTCGAAACGGCAAAACGAACAGGCGCTCAAGTACATGGCCCTATTCCTCTGCCGACACGAATAGAGCGTTATACGGTGTTAGTATCACCACACGTTGATAAAGATGCGCGAGATCAATATGAAATTCGCACACATAAACGTGTTGTTGATATCAATCAACCGACAGACAAGACAATCGATGCGTTAATGAGGCTTGACCTTGCAGCAGGCGTAGACGTGCAAATTAGTGTAGATGCTGAAGATTAATAATTAGGGTTGTTTCTCCCTGGATAGAGGCCATAAAAATGAGTATCAGTTTAGTCGGACAAAAGTGCGGGATGACTCGGGTATTTACCGAGGACGGCACTTCAATTCCGGTAACAGTAATACAGGTGTTGCCGAATAAGGTAACCCAGTTAAAGACATTAGAAAATGATGGTTATTTAGCCGTTCAAGTCACAACGGGTTCGCGTAAACGATCACGCGTTAATAAAGCTGAAGCAGGCCATTTTGCTAAAGCAAACCAAGAACCCGGCAAAGGCTTATGGGAATTCCGCATGGATTCGCTGGATGGTATCAATGTCGGCACAGAGTTTACCGTTGATAAATTTGCTGAAGGCCAGTGGGTAGATGTCACTGGCACCAGTATTGGTAAAGGTTATGCGGGCGTTATCAAGAGATGGCATTTTGCAGCGCAAGATGCAACGCACGGTAACTCTTTATCTCATAGGGCCCCAGGATCCATTGGTCAAAGACAATCGCCCGGCAAAGTATTTAAAGGGAAAAAGATGGCTGGACGATTAGGAAATGTTAAACGTACCATTCAATCGCAAAAAATTGTGCGTATTGATGGCGAGCGTAACTTGATATTAGTTAGCGGATCTGTTCCAGGCGCTCCGGGTGGTGAGGTGATTATTCGCCCTGCTGTGAAAAAACAGAAAAGCAAAAAAGAAAGCGGAGGTAACTAATGGAATTGCAACTTGTTGGTGAAAAAAGCAAGAACATTGAAGTTGCTGATGATGTTTTTTCATGTGCATTCAATGAGCCGTTGATTCATCAAGTGGTTACTGCCTATTTGTCTAGTGGCCGTGCGGGAACAAAAGCACAAAAAAATCGGTCAGCAGTGAGTGGTGGTGGCATTAAGCCATGGAGACAAAAAGGAACGGGTCGTGCGCGTGCAGGTACTATTCGTAGTCCACTCTGGCGTAAGGGCGGTGTTACCTTTGCAGCCCAGCCGCGCAGCTATGACCAAAAGATAAATAAAAAAATGTATCGCGGCGCATTGCGTTCTATTCTTTCTGAACTCATTCGTGCTGAAAGGTTATTCATTATAGAATCTCTGGCCCTTGAAACACATAAGACCAAGGACTTTATTGCAAAACTTAAAGACCTTAACTTAACCGATCGTTTGCTCGTTATCGCTGAATCGGTCGAGGAAAATCTTTATTTAGCTTCTCGTAACCTGATTAACATTGATGTGCGAGATGTAGCAGCAGTCGATCCTGCCTCGTTAGTCGGTAGCGAAAAAGTATTGATTACAGTTGCTGCGCTCAAGCAGCTCGAGGAGTTGCTTAAATGAAACAAGAACAATTAATCAATGTCATACAGCGTCCCTATTTGTCAGAAAAAGCATCAATTGGGACTGAAAAGCGGCGAGAATATGTATTTGAAGTGATAAAAAGTGCGACCAAGCCGGATGTTAAGCAAGCCGTTGAATGGCTATTTAAAGTAAAAGTGCAGTCCGTAAACATTGTTAACGTCAAACCAAAGCCCCGTCGTTTTGGTCAAATTGAAGGCAAAAGCAAAGCTTGGAAGAAGGCATACGTTAAGCTAGAAGAAGGACAAACCATAGATTTCGCGACAGTGTAACAACCTGTGCAACAAATTTATAACCGTTTTTGATTTTTATGTTGGCTTTTGCTTGCATATCATTATAATAGCGGCTCCTGTTTAGAGTAGCGATTAGTAGGAAGAGCAAAAAAAGCGTAGATTATTGAGGAACATATGGCATTAGTAATATCCAAACCCACTTCGCCAGGGCGGCGTTTTGTAATAAAGATAGAGAACAAAGATCTCCATAAGGGACAACCTTATGCGCCTTTGGTCACCATTAAGAAAAAGACCGGTGGACGTAATAACCAAGGCCGTATTACCTCCAGACGAAGAGGGGGCGGACACAAACAGAAATACCGTCTTATTGACTTTAAAAGAGACAAAGACGGAATAAACGCCCGAGTTGAACGTTTGGAGTACGATCCTAACCGCAGCGCTAATATTGCGCTAGTTTTATATGCGGATGGTGAAAGACGTTACATCATTGCGCCAAATACTTTGAATGCGGGTGATACGATTTGTTCAGGTATGGATGTAGATATTAAAGTAGGCAATTGTTTGCCGTTGGCTAACATACCCATTGGTTCTGTGGTGCACTGTGTAGAGTTAAAACCTAAAAAAGGTGCCCAATTGGCCCGTAGCGCAGGCGCTTCAGTGCAATTGATTGCAAGAGAAGGCATGTATGCCACGGTGCGCTTACGTTCAGGCGAAATGCGTAAAGTATTGACCGAGTGCCGTGCTGTTATAGGAGAAGTGGGCAATGCAGAGCACAATCTGCGCTCACTAGGAACAGCCGGTGCAAGCCGTAGACGAGGTATTCGTCCAACGGTGCGTGGTGTGGCGATGAATCCAGTCGACCATCCACATGGGGGTGGTGAAGGTAAGACGTCCGGCGGGCGCCATCCAGTCAGCCCTTGGGGCACCCCAACGAAAGGTTACAAAACACGTAAAAATAAACGAACATCAAGATTTATTGTGCGTGATCGAGATAGAGGTAAATAGTTTTTAAATTAATTAACTTATTGTAAGAGGGTTTGATAGTGCCGCGTTCTATTAGAAAAGGACCATTTGTCGATAGACATTTAATGAAAAAAATAGAGGAAGTTGTTGCCTCTAAAAATAAACGTCCCATTAAGACATGGTCACGACGATCGACCATTTTACCTGAATTCGTTGGCATAACGATTGCTGTGCACAATGGTCGTTTGCACGTACCTATTTTTATTACAGAAAACATGGTAGGCCATAAATTAGGTGAGTTTGCTGTTACTCGCACCTTTAAAGGCCATTCGGCAGATAAAAAAATTAAAGAAGCGGCTGGAGCAGCACCAGCAGGAAGACCGAGCGCTAATGGTAATGGCGATAAAAAACCAGCCGCAAAGCCAGATGATAAATCTGATAAAAAATAAAACAGGAGGACAGTAATGGACGTTGCAGCAAGATTAAGAAACACCAGACTGTCTGCACAAAAATGCAGGCTAATTTGCGATTTAATTCGGGGCTTGCCTGTGGATCGTGCATTAGATATTTTACGTTTCAATACAAAAAAAGCAGCACGTATTGTAAGGAAAGTAGTTGAGTCTGCTATTGCAAATGCAGAGCATAATCAAGGTTGTGATATTGATGAGTTGAGAATCAGTCAAATTTATGCAGATCAAGCAACAAATTATAAACGTATGCATGCTCGTGCAAAAGGCCGTGGCTGTAGAATATTAAAGCCCACTTGTCACATCACAGTTATCGTATCGAATCAGGAGACAAACTAATGGGACAAAAGGTACATCCCACCGGCATTCGTTTGGGTATAGTAAAAGATTGGTCATCTAGATGGTACGCATCATCAAAAGATTTTGCCAACATATTATGTGCAGATTTATTGGTACGTAAATATTTGCAAGAAAAAATGGCGTTGGCAGGTGTGAGTCGTATCCAAATAGACCGCCCGGCACGCAATGCTAAAATTATTGTGCATGTATCACGGCCAGGTGTGCTGATTGGTAAAGGGGGCAAAGAGATTGAAGCATTGCGCGAAGGAGCAGCTAAAATCTTGGGAGTGCCTGTTCACATTACGATTGAAGAAGTCCGTAAACCTGAGCTGGATGCTAAATTAGTTGCTGAAACTGTCGCGCAACAATTAGAAAAACGCGTTATGTTCAGGCGCGCAATGAAACGCGTGGTTACCACCGCGATGCGTTTAGGTGCTAAAGGCATAAAAATTTGTGTTAGCGGACGATTAGGCGGCACTGAAATTGCTCGCAGTGAATGGTATAGAGAAGGACGTGTTCCTTTGCATACTTTGCGTGCTGATATTGACTATGGACAAGCAGAAGCTTTTACCACGTATGGCGTAATTGGCGTCAAAGTATGGATATTTAAGGGCGAAGTCATTGGCGACAGAGAACAAACTGAAGCAAGCACAGAAAAAGCTTCAAGCAAACAGGAGGCGCAACAATGATGCAGCCAAAGCGAACGAAGTTTCGCAAACAATTTAAAGGGCGAAATCGTGGTGTAGCAACTCGTGGAAATAAAGTTAGTTTTGGTGAATATGGCTTGAAAGCAGCTGAGTTTGGTCGTATTACTTCACGACAAATTGAAGCAGCGCGTCGTGCCATGTCGCGCCATATTAAACGCGGCGGTAAGATCTGGATACGTATTTTTCCAGACAAGCCAATTACTAAAAAGCCGCTTGAAGTGAGACAAGGAAAGGGCAAAGGCAACGTTGAATACTGGGTAGCATTAGTACAACCGGGACGTATGATGTTTGAGATTGAAGGCGTAACAGAAGATATTGCAAAGCAAGCGCTACGGCTGGCGGCAGATAAACTATCTGTTAAATCTATATTTGAAACGCGGACGATAATGTAATGAAAGCGACTGAATTAAGAACTAAAACGGTGGAAGAGTTAAAGGCTGAATTGGCCGCATTGCTAAAAGAGTTATTTAGTATGCGTATACAAAGAGGCATTGGACAAGCGCCGTTAGCTCACTTATTTAGAAAAGTGAGAAAACAAATTGCTCGTGTAAAAACAATCTTACATGAAAAAGAAGAAGGTTCCTCATTATGATAGAGCAAGCAGGGCAAATAGAGCAGCAGACAGCAGGTGGTCGTCATGTTATTGGACGAGTTGTCAGTAACAAAATGCATAAAACAATAGTCGTTGAAGTGGAGCGTAAGGTTAAAAATGCTGTGTATGGTAAATACATAAAACGTTCTTCTAAGATGTATGCGCACGACAGTGAGAATACATGCGGAATTGGCGATGTAGTCATGATTAAACAAAGCCGTCCTTTGTCTAAGACTAAGCATTGGGTTTTAGTAGAAATACTAGAGAAGGCCGAACAAAACGCCGTTGAATAAAAAGAAAATAAAGTAATTATTTGTAAATTCTTTATATTTCTTATAATCAAATGTGATAGTATTGGCGGTCATTTTTTATAATTAGATACGAAATCGTTAATTTCGTGGGATTATTGGAGTTAAGGCATGATACAAACGCAGACTGTGCTTGATGTAGCAGACAATAGTGGTGCGCGTCGCGTGATGTGTATAAAAGTACTAGGTGGCTCACATCGCCGCTATGCAGGTATCGGAGATGTTATTAAAGTAAGCGTAAAAGAAGCGGTTCCTAGAGGCAGAGTAAAAAAAGGAGAGGTTTGCAACGCAGTGATAGTTAGGACATGCAAAGGCGTGAGACGTCCTGATGGTTCAGCAATACGTTTTGATGAAAATGCAGTGGTATTGCTTAATGCGCAATTGCAGCCCATAGGCACACGTATTTTTGGGCCTATTACTCGCGAGCTGCGTGGAGAAAACTTCATGAAAATTATCTCTTTGGCAGATGAAGTTATTTAAACCCAGGTATAAATTCTTTAAGAGAACATGAGCATGCAAAAGATCAAAAAAGGCGATGAAGTGATTGTGATCGCTGGTAGGGACAAAGGTAGAAGAGGCGTTGTCCTTGCTGTTTTAGTCAAGGAAGGCAAATTATTGGTTGAAGGAATCAACACAGTCAAGAAGCACGTTAAGGCGAACCCTAATTCTGGCGAACGGGGCGG
The DNA here is from genome assembly GCA_023265835.1 of Legionellales bacterium. GTDB lineage: Bacteria > Pseudomonadota > Gammaproteobacteria > DSM-16500 > DSM-16500 > UBA4722. The sequence goes on along the minus strand of JAHFSI010000040.1, from coordinate 12,492 downwards.
GATAATAATCAAGACACTGCCTATTCAACGTTCAAATGTGATGCTTTATGATCAAGCGTCTGGAAAGGGCCGCAGAGTTTGGATAAAGACAACGAATGACGGAAAAAAAGTTCGGTGCTTCAAGTCCACTAATGAAGTGATTGACGTAGGCGTATAAGTACAGGTGAGTTATGGCAAGATTACAAGAATACTATAAAAATGATGTGGTAATGAAACTGAAAAAAAAGTTTAATTATTCATCCATCATGCAAGTTCCACGGATCAAGAAAATCACCATCAACATGGGGCTTGGCAAGGCAATGGAAGATAAAAAAATAATTGCTTCTGCCATGGAAGACCTGAAGAAAATTTCAGGCCAGAAACCCATTGCCACGATTGCTCGTAAATCCATTGCAGGATTTAAGCTGAGAGAAGACTGGCCCATTGGTTGTAAAGTAACATTGCGCGGCAAACGCATGTATGAATTTTTAGACCGTTTGATTTCGGTAGCGCTGCCTCGAGTACGTGACTTTCGCGGACTAAGTATTAAATCATTTGATGGCCGTGGAAATTATAGCCTGGGCTTTAAAGAGCAAATCGTATTTCCAGAGATTGATTACGATAAAATTGACGCATTGAGAGGCATGGACATTACCATTACGACCTCTGCTGCTTCAAACAAGGAAGCGCAAGCATTATTGCAAGCTTTTAGTTTTCCATTTAAAGAGAAAGAGACGAGTCAATAATTATGGCAAAAACTTCGATGAAAGAGCGTGAAAAAAGGCGTATTTGTTCCAATGGCAAGCTTCATGGAAAACGTAAACAATTTAAAAAAATTATTCGTGACTTGCATGCGACAGATGAAGAAAAAATGGATGCAGAAACGAGATTACAAATGTTACCGCGTGATTCTAGCAGAATACGTCAACGCAGCCGGTGCAGGTTGTGTGGTAGATCACGTTCTTATAACCGTTTGACGGGGTTGTGCAGGATACATATGCGTTATGCGGTGATGAATGGGTTGGTGCCTGGGATGCGGAAGGCGAGTTGGTAGAAATTAAAGACGGGCACGGGCGCGGGCACGCACACGGGCACGATTGGTTAGAGATTTAAAGAGGATGTATTAATGGATCCAATTGCAGATATGTTAACTCGAATACGCAACGCGCAAGCGGTTGGGCATGTCGATATCAAGCTGCCTGCTTCTACACATAAAGCAGCTATTCTTGCTGTTTTAAAAGAAGAAGGTTACATCAAAGATTTTAGTGTAGTTGCTTCTGGCGCAAAAAAAGATATTCACGTTACTTTGAAGTATTTTCAAGGCCGTCCTGTTATTGCAAAAATAAAGCGAGTTAGCTGTCCAGGGTTAAGAATATATAAACAAAGCGATGATATGCCAACGGTACTTGCTGGTATGGGCATTGCAATTGTATCAACGCCTAAAGGTGTTATGACTGCTAAAAATGCACGTACACAAAATGTTGGCGGCGAAATATTGTGTGTGGTTGAGTAAGGGGACAATGTAATGGCATCCGCATCAAGAGTAGGCAGAAAGCCCATCAAAATCCCAGCAGGGGTTGATGTTAAAATTCAGGACCAAGAAATTGCAATTAAAGGGCCTAAAGGACATTTAAAGCTGGCCATACATCCACACGTACAAGTGGCAGTAGATAAAACAGACATTAAAATCACAGCCAACTCTGAGGGCGGTTATTGTCGCAGCGGAACAGGCAAAAAATTATCGAACGCGATTCCTGGTACGATGCGTTCAGAGATTAATAATGCTGTACAGGGTGTGTCGACAGGATTCGAATGTAAGCTGGTTTTATTTGGTGTAGGTTATCGTGCTGCTGTTAAAGGCAAAATTCTTACTTTGACACTGGGCTTCTCTCATACGATAGAAGTGATAGCGCCCGAAGGAATAACAATAGAAACACCTTCTGTAACGGAAATAACAGTAAAAGGCGCGGACAGACATTTAGTGGGCCATATTGGGGCATTGATTAGAAGCAAACGTTCTCCTGAACCCTACAAAGGAAAAGGAATACGTTACTTAGATGAAAAAATTATTTTGAAAGAAACCAAGAAAAAATAGATAGCAGGGCTTTAATTTATGATGAAGAACAAAATATCCAGATTACGCAGGGCCAAGCGCGGCAGGATGAAGTCTATGGAGCTTGGTGCAATGCGAATATGCGTGCATAGAACACCTAAGCATATTTACGCGCAAGTTTTATCAGCGGACGGAGCAAAAGTCTTAACGGCTGCTTCAACCGTAGAAAAACAGATTAGAAAACAAGTGAAATCAACAGGAAACATTGAAGCAGCGGGACTCGTTGGCAAAATTCTTGCAGAACGAGCATTGAGTGCGGGCATTAAAAAAGTGGCATTTGACCGATCTGGTTTCGTATACCATGGTCGTGTGAAAGCATTGGCAGAAGCGGCTAGACAAGCCGGTTTATTATTTTAAGGGTTGACTTATGGGTTTTGACCGAGCAACAAAAAGTGATGGTTTGCAAGAAAAGTTAATTGCAGTGTCGCGTCATGCAAAAGTGGTGAAGGGCGGCAGAATATTTAGCTTTAAAGTACTCATTGTGGTGGGTGATGGTAAAGGCTTGATTGGTGTGGGCGTAGGCAAAGCACGAGAAGTGCCGGTAGCCATACAAAAAGGACTGGAAAACGCACGCAAGAACACTAAAAAAATTACGCTTAAGAATGATACTTTGTACTATCAAATGACTGGAAAACATGGCGCATCAAAAGTTTTCATGAAGCCGGCTTCAGAAGGTACTGGCATTATCGCAGGCGGAGCGATGCGCGCAGTGCTGGAAGTATTGGGTGTTAAAAATGTATTAGCGAAAATTGTGGGTTCAACGAATCCCATTAATGTAGTCAGAGCAACGATCAAAGCATTGGAAAATATATCCACACCTGAAACGGTCGCTGCTAAACGTGGCAAAACGCTTGAAGATATTACTGAGAATTAAACCATGAGTAAGACAAAAAAATTAAAAGTAACATTGATGCGCAGCATGATTGCTAGACATCCAAAACATAAAGCATGCCTCAAAGGCCTGAATTTGCGGCGTCCACATCAAGCAGTCATCGTTGATGATACACCTTGCAACCGAGGGATCATTAACAAAGTTTCTTATCTATTATCAGTTGAGGAAATATAAAATGTACCTAAATACGCTACAACCAGCGCCAGGTGCAAAGACGCCCGCTAAAAGACTTGGACGTGGAATTGGTTCAGGCAAAGGCAAGACTTGCGGCAGAGGGCATAAAGGCCAGAGAGCACGCGCCGGTGGATATCATAAAATGGGTTTTGAAGGCGGCCAAATGCCTATGCAGCGCCGTATACCCAAATCAGGATTTCGCTCCCAGAAAGCATTAGTGACTGCCGAAGTGAGATTAGATGATTTAAATCAGATAACGGCAGAAGTGGTAGACCTGATTGCATTGAAAGATGCAGGGTTGATTAATAAGAACATTCAATTTGCCAAAATCATTTTAGCAGGCGAGTTGAGCGAAAAGAAAAAATTCGTTGTGCAAGGCATAGGTGTCACAGCAGGGGCACGTAAAATAATTGAGGCGATGGGCGGAAAAATTGAGGCGTAGGTAGATGGCTACAAATAATCGCGGTATAAATACTGCCAATGCGGGAATAGCAGATTTAAAACGTCGTTTATTGTTTGTGCTATTTGCGATTCTTGTGTTTCGTATTGGGTCTTATATCCCTGTGCCAGGATTAAATCCGCAAAGATTGCAAGATATGTTTAATGCACAACAGAATAACATTATCGGCCTGTTTAATATGTTTTCTGGCGGCGCTTTGATGCGTTTTAGTTTGTTTGCGCTTGGGATCATGCCCTATATCTCAGCGTCAATCATTATACAGTTGTTAACATTAGTGTCGCCGCAACTGGCAGAATTACGTAAAGAAGGCGAATCGGGACAACGTAAGATAAATAAATATACGCGCTATGGAACGTTAATCTTATCTATGTTTCAAGCAGCAGGGATTGCCAAAATGCTTGCTTCACAAGGCATAGCACTGGATCCTAGTTTTTCATTTTACTTGATTACGACACTTACTTTGGTAACAGGCACTTTGTTTTTGATGTGGCTTGGAGAACAAGTCACTGAACGCGGCATAGGCAACGGTATTTCTTTGATTATCTTTGCCGGTATTGTGGCAGGGCTGCCTTCTGCGATTGGCCGTACTTTAGAGCAGGTTAGAGAAGGCCAGTTACAGGTCATCGCCTTGTTATTAATTATTGTTGCAGTCGCGGTGGTGGTTGGAATTGTTGTCTTTATGGAACGTGGTCAGCGTAGAATTGCGATTAACTACGCTCGCCGAATGCAGGGCGGTAATGTCTATTCAGCAAAAAGTAGTCATTTACCTCTAAAAATTAATATGGCAGGTGTGATACCACCTATTTTTGCTTCAAGCATTATTTTGCTTCCTGCCACGCTGGCGCAATGGTTTGGGCATGGCAAAGGCATGGGATGGTTAGCTACGATAGGCGTGGCGCTGCAAAACGGACAGCCTTTACATATGCTGCTGTTTGCAGCGGCCATTATCTTTTTCTGCTTTTTGTATACGGCCATGCTGTTTAATCCACGGGAAACGGCAGAGAATTTAAAGAAATCAGGTGCGTTTATCCCAGGAATACGCCCAGGTGAACAAACAGCGAGCTATATTGATACAGTCATGACAAGGCTGACATTAGTAGGTTCCATTTACGTGACTTTGGTTTGCTTGTTGCCAGAATTCATGATATTGACTTGGAACGTGCCCTTTTATTTTGGTGGAACGTCATTATTAATTATTGTCGTCGTTGTAATGGATTTTATGGCGCAGGTGCAGGCGCATATTATGTCCTATCAGTATGAATCATTGCTGAAAAAGACAAATATCCGTATGGGCGGTGGTTTAGGATCGTTGCGTTAGTGGGGTATTTATTATGAAAGTAGGTGCATCAGTAAAAAAAATGTGTCGCAATTGTAAAATTGTGCGCAGAAGTGGTGTGATTAGAGTGATTTGCAAAGAAAGAAAACATAAGCAAAGACAAGGTTAAGTACTTGTTACTGTTCATAAAGTTTGCGGTCTAAAAACTTGGACAGTTACAAATTATAAGTTGATTACTGTGTTGCTTTTTTACCAGTAGGATATTAAACTGACCGCCATTTTGAATTATGTGAATATTGAATAGATTTAGAAGTAGTAGGAGTGATTGAATGGCAGCCCGTATTGCAGGCGTGAATATACCGGTACAGAAACATATCGTCATTGGGCTTACGGACATCTATGGTGTTGGGCGTAAGCGGGCACTGCGTATTTGTGCCTTGGCCAAAGTGAATCCACAGACGAAAGGCAAAGAGCTTTCAGAAGCAGAACTAGAAAGTTTACGTGCTGAGATAGCCAAGATTAAAGTAGAAGGTGACTTGCGCCGTGAAGTTTCGATGAACATCAAGCGGTTGGTCGAGCTTGGTACTTATCGCGGAACAAGGCATCGCCGTGGATTGCCTGTACGTGGACAACGTACGCGAACCAATGCACGGACCCGTAAAGGCAAGCGCAAAGGCAAAGTATAAAATTGACGTAATTTAGGAAATGATATTCAAATGACAGAACAACAGATAAGAAACACTAAAACTCCAGCAAAAGGCGCAAAAGCACCTGCTGTGCCGGTTGAAATTGCTGAAGACGAAGATACTGGATCAAAAACAGGCTCTTCAACGCAAGGCGCTGCAGCCGCTTCGCCAATGAAAGGGCGCAAGAAAGTAAAGAAAACAGTTTTTGATGGTGTAGTGCATATCCGTGCGTCGTTTAACAATACGATTGTTACGATAACCGATGTGCAAGGCAATGCCGTCGCGTGGTCGAGTGCAGCCAGCTGTGGTTATCGCGGCTCGCGTAAGTCAACGCCTTATGCAGCAGGCGAGGCAGGTACTAAAGCAGCCTCCATGGCAATAGAAAATTTTGGCATGAAGAATGTTCATGTACGAGTAAAAGGCCCAGGCCCCGGTAGAGAGTCTGCAATTAGATCGTTACATGCAGCGGGATTAAAGATCTTATCAATTACAGATGCAACAGGCATACCTTTTAATGGCTGCCGTGATCCTAAAAAGCGTCGAGTGTAGCAGGAGAATAGTTGATGGCTAGTAAGAAGCGTAGCCCACGGGCTAAACGTAGATGTAAATATTCACGTAGAGAAAAGGCTGATCTTTCGCTCACGAGCGGAGTTCGTTCCTTAGACTCTAAGTGTAAATTAGATACAGCACCAGGCGTTCATGGTGCAAGACGCGGTCGCGAAACGGAATATGGACTCCAGTTACGTGAGAAACAAAAAGTACGTCGTATTTATGGTGTAATGGAACGTCCATTTGTAAATTATTTTAAGAAAGCTGCTCGTTTAAAAGGCTCGACAGGTGAAAACCTCTTAAAGCTCCTTGAAAGCAGATTAGATAACGTAGTTTACAAAATGGGATTTGCAGCGACTCGAGCGATGGCAAGGCAGCTAGTCAATCATTGCGCTGTCTTGGTAAATGGTAAAGTGGTTAATATACCATCTTACTCAGTCATGCCAGGTGATGTGATTACGCTTAAAGACAACGCTAAGCAACAATTGCGCATTCAAAATGCACTTGCGTTGGCCCAAGCGAGACAAAGTTGCAGCTGGTTGGAAGTGGATGCAGCAGGACTCAAAGGTACTTTTAAACAAATGCCAGAGAGAATTGATTTGCCTCCTGATATTAATGAGAAGCTCATTGTTGAGCTTTATTCTAAGTAATTGTTGGATTTTATGAGGTTATTTCATGCAGAATAATCCATACGAGTTTTTGACCCCACGGGAAATTGTCGTTGAAAATATTACGTCATGCCGTGCTAAGGTCACATTGGAACCGTTAGAGTTAGGTTATGGGCATACATTAGGAACAACATTGCGAAGAATACTTCTTTCGTCAATGCCTGGTGCAGCTATTGTAGAAGTTAAAATCGATGGTGTATTGCACGAGTATGGTACTATTCCAGGTGTGCAAGAGGACGTCATTGAAATTTTAATGAACCTTAAAAGCATTGCTATTAAGTTATTGGGGCGTGAAGAAGTTACCCTAAAACTGCATAAGAAAGGGCCTGGGCCTGTATTGGCAGGTGACATCGCATTAGAACATGATATTCAGATTGTTAATCCTGAGTTAGTCATAGCCCATCTAAATGAAGCTGCAGAACTCAACATGACGCTCAAGGTACAATTAGGACGCGGCTATAAAACGGCTTCTATCAGAAGTCGTGAGATAGAAGAAGAAAAAGCGGCAGTGGGTGTATTGCATTTAGATGCAAGCTTTAGTCCAGTGCGTCGAGTGACTTATTCTGTAGAAAGTGCGCGTGTAGAACAACGTACCAACTTGGATAAGCTAATTATCGACCTTGAAACAAATGGGACCTTGGATCCAGAAGAAGCCATACGCCGTACCGCAACGATATTGCAGCAACAGTTGGCACCTTTTGTGGATTTGAGATCATCTCCCACGCTGAAAGAAAATGCGGATTCACAAGCGGTCAATCCTATTTTCATGCGTCCCGTGGATGATCTTGAGTTAACAGTGAGATCTGCTAATTGTTTAAAAGCAGAGAGCATTTTCTACATTGGTGATTTAGTACAACGCAGTGAAACGGATTTATTAAAGACACCTAATTTAGGTAAAAAATCGCTGACTGAAATTAAAAATGTTTTGTCTGCACATGGACTTTCACTCGGTACACGGTTAGAACATTGGCAGTCACTTCATCATAAAGATAAAGAGTAGGAAGGTTTTCTATGCGTCATCGACACAGTGGTAGATATTTCGGCCGAAACAGTAGTCATCGCAAAGCTATGTTTAAAAACATGATGGTTTCTTTGCTGAGAGAAGAATTGATTACGACAACTGTGGCCAAAGCAAAAGAACTCAGGGGCTATATCGAGCCTTTGATCACCATGGCAAAATCAGACAGCGTACATCACCGTCGTATTGCCTTTGCACGTTTACGTGATAGAGAGATGGTCACCAAGTTATTTAATGAACTGGCTCCTCATTTTAAAACTCGCCCAGGCGGTTATTTGCGAGTATTAAAGTGCGGCTACCGTAAAGGCGACTCAGCACCGATGGCCGTTATTGAATTAGTTGGCCGTGAGAAAGCGTCTGACGCTGCTTAGTATGGCTCTAAATTGTCATTGCATAGTTCTAGATTGTCATTCCCGCGAAAGCGGGAACCTATTCAGCAAATATCACTAAAGATAAAATAATATCATGACAATTGAATTATCAAGCAATATTTACGATGAGAGGCAAGTGACAATAGGTTCCCGCTTTCGCGGGAATGACAATTAAGCAGATATGCTAATCCAAACAGACCAAACTTACTTAACCCAAGCCCTAGCCCTCGCAACCCTACGCCGCGGCTTCTGCTCCCCCAACCCCTCCGTCGGCGCCATCATCGTCCAAAACAATCAAATCCTCGCCACCGGCCACCATCATGCCGCCGGCTCCCCCCACGCCGAAATCGATGCCTTGCAAAAATTATCCATGCAGGCCCAAGGCGCCACCATTTACATCACATTGATGCCTTGCTGCCATTGGGGCAAAACCCCTCCTTGCACCGATGCATTAATCCAAGCCGGCATAAAACGCGTTGTCTACGGCCACCCCGATTTAAACCCTGAGGTCATGGAAAAAAGTGTCTCCCTACTAGAAGCCAAAGGAATTCTCTGCGAATACATCCCAATACCTGAAATAACGACCTTTTATGAAAGCTATGACCACTGGCGAAAAACTAAAACACCCAACGTCACAGCAAAGATCGCTATCACACTCAATGGAAAAATAGCTGGACCAAAAGGAGAGCGCATTCAAATAACCGGCCAAGCATTACATGAATTTACCCATCAATGTCGTAAAAATGCCGATGCCATATTAACCACCATCAAAACGATAGTAAACGACGCGCCCCAACTCAACGCACGCATAAAAAATGAGACCATCGCTAAACCCATTTACCTATTAGACAGCAATCTTAATTTTCCTCTCACTGCCACCGTCCTTAAAACAGCAAAATCACTCACCATTTTCCACGCAAAAGCAGCAGACTGCATGCGCCAACAAACACTCCAACAGTCAGGTGTACAGTGTATTGCCGTAGACAAAAACGAACATGGACTTGATTTAAAACAAGTACTCCAATACATAGGCCAACAAGGCATACATGATCTTTGGGTTGAAGCAGGAGGCAAATGCTTTGCTGCGTTGATGAAACAAAATTTATTACAAAGAGCATTGATTTACGTTGCACCCCACTGGCTGGCTGATGGCCAAGCAGCATTTGAAAACAAACTAGACTTCAGCACTGCTAAGATTCAATGGAAACAAGTCGGAACAGATGCTTTATGTGATGTTCGTTGGTAAACTATCGCTTGTAACAGCTTACCCACTCGTCATTGCGAGCGAAGCGAAGCAACCCAGGTTTTTGAGAGTAGATTAGTACCATTCGAGCTTGAAAGCAGCACCCAAAAGACTGGGTTGCTTCGCTTCGCTCGCAATGACGGTGCTCTTGCTTGCAATGATGGGGATGGGTGAGCTGCTCCATGTCCTAAAAAGGGAAACACTATGCAAGTCCTAAACCCCCAACCCATTCCAACCGGTTTCAATATTGCCATCGTCATCAGCCGTTTTAACCCCGAAGTAACACAAAAACTCTATGACGGCGCTATTGAAAGATTAAAAGAATTACATTTTTCTCCCCAGCAAGTCACCATTGTTTGGGTGCCCGGCGCAGTTGAAGTCCCTCTCGCTGCTCAGCGCTTAGCCAAAACCAATCAATTCGAAGCCATCATTTGTTTTGGCGCCGTCATTATGGGCGAAACAAAACATTTTGATTATGTTTGCCAACAAGTCAGCCATGGCTGCCAACAAGTAGCCCTTTCTCACAATATTCCCGTTATTTTCGGCATATTGACAGTCGAAACAGAAGAGCAAGCCCATGAGCGCACCGGCGGTGCTCATGGCCACCTTGGCCGTTTACATATCGATAGTGCCTGTGAATTCGTTTCAGTGTTGCGACAAATTGAAAAGGAAAAATAGCCACGCCTATTTACGCGAAGCTAAATTGAATTTACCATTACAGTTTGAAAATTTTAGAGATTAGTTGACGGGAGCTGAGGATAGCAAGATGACAGTGAGCAGTCTAGCAGTGGAACAAAAACCGTGTTTTCAATTTAAAGCCAATTTTCTGCCTTGCACAGTCCTGCAAATCTTATATTACAATGACGCCATACTTGAGCAGCAACTATCAAGCACTCTCTCTAACTCCCCTTCCTTCTTTACGGATTTACCGGTCATCATTGATTTAGATAAAATGAAATCACAAGATGCTTTTGATTTTGCTAAATTAAAAGAAATCCTGTTGGCAAATAAAATGATTTTAGTTGGAGTACGCGGCGGCAATGAAGCGCAGCATTTGTCCGCAGTCCAAGCAGGCTTGCCTCTATTGCCGGCCAGTAAATTGAGCGTAACAGAAGTGAAACCGACAAAAAAAGAAGAGCCCGTAGTGCGTTTGACCAAATTAGTAACCACGCCCATCCGCTCTGGAATGCAGGTTTACGCAAAAGACAGCGATTTAATTGTGACCGCAGCAGTGAGCCAAGGCGCAGAACTGCTTGCTGACGGCAACATCCATGTCTATGGCCCATTACGCGGCCGTGTATTAGCAGGCGTGCAAGGCAACTTACAAGCACGCATTTATTGCAGCGTGCTCGATGCAGAGTTAGTATCTATAGCAGGCTACTATTTAACAAAAGAAGACATGTTAAAATCACCTTTGAGTGAGGGCATGAAACAAATTTTTCTGGACAATGAGCAAGTCCGTATTGAAGTTTTATAAAAGGAACTAACCGTGACCAAAATTATTGTAATCACATCTGGAAAAGGCGGCGTTGGTAAAACCACCACGAGCGCTTCTTTTGCCGTGGGTTTAGCAGGCCGTGGATTTAAAACTGCTGTCATTGATTTTGATATAGGCCTGCGTAATCTTGATTTGATTATGGGGTGCGAGCGCCGCGTGGTTTATGATTTTGTCAACGTGATCCGCAAAGAAGCCAGTTTAAATCAAGCCTTAATTCGTGATAAACACATTAAAGACTTATTTATCTTGCCCGCTTCACAAACACGCGATAAAGATGCGCTGACATTAGAAGGCGTCGCCGCTGTATTAGAAGAATTATCCAAAACATTTGATTACATTGTCTGTGATTCACCCGCCGGTATCGAACGCGGGGCGCAATTGGCCATGTATTTTGCCGATAGTGCTATCGTGGTGACCAATCCTGAAGTTTCTTCCGTGCGTGATTCAGACCGTATGTTAGGCTTGCTTTCGAGTAAAACCAAGCGAGCAGAAGAAGGGCAGCCACCATTGACCGAGCATTTATTATTAACACGTTATTCACCCAAACGCGTTGCCCGTGGCGACATGTTAAGTTTGGCAGATGTGAATGAAATACTGGCCATTCCTTTGCTGGGCGTTATTCCAGAATCCCAAGCCGTCCTGCGTGCATCCAACTCCGGTGATCCCGTCATTTTAGATAAAGAGAGCGATGCAGGCCAAGCTTATCTCGATGCAGTAGGACGTTTCTTAGGCGAAGAAATTCCGCATCGGTTTATAGAAGAGAAAGGCAATTGGTTAAAACGTATATTTAACCTTAAGGAGAGAGAAACAGTATGAGTATAGCAAATAAGATCTCCCGAATTCTCGACTACTTAAAGCGCCCAGAAAAAACCTCTCATTTTGCCAAAGAGCGCCTGCAAATTATTATCGCGCACGAACGTGGTATGCGTGATAAACCAGATTACTTAGCCGCATTACAAAAAGATTTGTTAGATGTTATTGCTAAATATGTAGCGATTGATAAAGAAGCTGTTAAAGTAGATTTAGAACGCAAAGAAGGTTTTTCTGTGCTTGAGTTGAATGTGACATTGCCGGATAGTACGCTATAATGCAATCCTAAATTTTTTTTACTCTAACAATATTTTATTTTTAAATTTTATAAGAGATGGTTCTATGAATCCAAGACGTAAACCTAATGGTAGTGATGGCGAAAACGATTCTATGCGCTCAAGTGCTCATGTACTAGAGGCTCTCACTAGCGATGTGCAATTGGGAGAAAATATTGTTAATTTAATGGGTACTGCAGGAGCGGTAGCTGCAACAAATTATCTAGCAAGTACATCTACAACAGCAACTTTGGGTCAGCAATTTCTAGATAATGCTGTACCAGGATTCGCAATAGCAGATGGAGTTTGCAGAGAACTTTTAGGTTTAACCCATATCTTTTTTGCTGCTCTTTATACTGATGAACAATTACGACTATATTATGAGAAAAGTAAACAATGGTTAGTGCTTCAAGGCTGCTGGGAAATACTAAGAGGTGCCCCTGAACTCTATTATGGGTTACAAGAATTGTCTGGAGCATC
>JAHFSI010000039.1 GCA_023265835.1 Legionellales bacterium | reverse complement strand
AAAGCCTATTGTCGAATATCCAGCTATTTGCAAACGATGGCCAATAAAGGCATTAACCCTTTAATTGCTATTCAAATGGCGCTTAACCGAGAGATTGGTGCTCTAGCCGGCGAGTAGATACCATCTGTTAATTTACTCATAATTTACTATGTTTCAGCTAGATTTTCCTCTTACATAATAACCAGCTAGCGCCATCGTTAAACCAATCATGCCATTCAATGCAATGCCAGCAAAATTTGATTTCACCACCATTAGAGCAATGCATGCAATAAAAACTACCCCAATTGCAGCAAGCGTTGCAACAAACAACCATTTATCCTTAAATCTTCTTAACTTTGCATCCTCTGGCTCTTCTTTATTTTTTGATTTTATATGAACATCAAGATGTGCGGCCAATTCCTCAAGATTGATATTTGTCATAATCCTATAATCTCGCCTTCTTTCTCTCCTTTATCATTTAGTAATACTAAATGATTGCCCTTTTTTTTGTTTTTTAAAGCAACTTGCATAAGAGCAAGAGATTTTCGCAGCAAATCACTTTTAGTTAGATGATTATCTCGAGAAAGCTCCTCAAGCATATTGTTAGTTTCCGGCGACAAGTGTAAAGACATTTTGACAGTTGCTCTACTCATACCAATTAACTCCGTATTTAAGTACTTAAATTATGCTTAATATAAAACATAATAATTATAATTTCAAGGTGTTACGGAATAACTTGCAAAATAGATCAATTTCAATTGAAATAGCTCAACACTTTTTTAATGAGGTAGATTTATGAGCAACATTCTTGCGATTACCGATGACACCTTCGAAAATGAGGTCAGTGAAGCGACCGTGCCCGTACTTGTTGATTTTTGGGCGCAATGGTGCGGCCCATGCAAGGCCATAGCACCTCTATTGGATGATATCGCTGCAAAATATGCGGGAAAAGTCAAAATCGTTAAGTTAGACGTAGATAGCAACCCTGCGACCCCTCCTAAATTCGGGGTACGTGGTATTCCTACTTTGATCTTATTTAAAGAGGGTCAAGTGCAAGCGACTCAAGTGGGTCTTTTGTCTAAAACAGAGTTGATGAGCTTTCTAGATTCTCATATTGAGTAGGATAAGGTATCTTTTGGTTCTTGTTATAAAGACGCACTATTTTATAATGAGAACCTGTACTTTGTTCCAAAAAAAGACTAGATATTTAAGAAATTTAATGTTAATTTGTTTGGAATAATAGATAACCTTGTTTAAGAACCTAGAGAATACTCACATAACAGAAGAGATCATCCTATTCTAACGTGTCGTTCAATGTACCTGATAATTTTCTAATTTTTTGACACCGTGAATGTTTGATCGAATGCCGACATAACAAATAGAAATATATAAGCAGAGCAAATTTTTAAAATGAGCCATCCAAAATTAATCAATAATGAAATTTGCCGCTTAGGCATAAACGGTTACAAACGCGCCAGGAAGGTCGCGATATATCTATAACAAAGGAATTCGATTTAACTCTTTTTTAACTCTACAGGCAAAACATTACTATGAATTTAACAGAACTTAAGAAAAAAACCGCGGCTGAACTTGTCCAACTTTCCGATGAATATGGTCTTGAAAACATGGCCCGTTCGCGCAAACAAGATATCATTTTTGCCATTCTCAAAGCCCACGCAAAACGAGGTGAGCACATCTTTGGTGATGGCGTACTTGAAATTCTCCAAGATGGTTTTGGCTTTTTGCGCTCTGCTGAAGGTTCTTATTTAGCAGGCCCGGATGATATTTATGTATCTCCCAGCCAAATCAGACGATTTAATCTGCGCACCGGCGATACGATTTCAGGCCAAATTCGCCCCCCCAAAGAAGGCGAACGTTATTTTGCTCTACTGAAAGTAGACCATATCAATTTTGATGCGCCGGAAAATGCAAAAACAAAAGTATTATTTGAAAACCTTACGCCTTTATTTGCCAACGAACGTTTAAAAATGGAATGCGGCAATGGCAGCACAGAAGATATTACTGCCCGTATTATAGATCTGGTGTCGCCGATTGGCAGGGGACAGCGCGGCTTGATTGTTTCACCTCCTAAAGCGGGTAAAACCATGATGCTGCAAAACATTGCGCATTCTATTGCACAAAACCATCCAGACTGTCACCTCATCGTTTTACTTATCGATGAACGTCCAGAGGAAGTCACTGAAATGGCCCGTTCTGTACGCGGTGAAGTGATCGCGAGCACATTCGATGAGCCCGCTAATCGTCACGTTCAAGTCGCCGAAATGGTCATCGAAAAAGCCAAACGTTTGGTAGAACACAAACGCGATGTGATTATTTTGCTTGATTCCATCACCCGTTTAGCGCGTGCTTATAACACTGTATTGCCTGCCTCTGGGAAAGTATTAACCGGCGGCGTGGATGCAAATGCATTGCAACGTCCAAAACGCTTCTTTGGTGCTGCGCGTAATATTGAAGAAGGCGGTAGTTTAACTATTATTGCAACTGCGCTTGTTGAAACGGGATCCAAGATGGATGATGTGATTTACGAAGAATTCAAAAGCACCGGCAATATGGAAATCCACTTGGACCGCCGCATTGCTGAGCGTCGTATTTTCCCAGCGATCAATATTAATCGCTCTGGTACCCGCCGCGAAGAATTACTCGCTAACCAAGATGAAATGCAAAAAATGTGGATATTGCGTAAGCTTCTTCATCCTATGGATGATCTAGCTGCGATTGAATTTCTGCTTGATCGTTTGAAAGCGACAAAGACTAATGAGGATTTCTTTGATTCTATGAAGAGGTAAGGCATGGCGGTAATACCCAGAAAATCGTAAATCCATCGTGCTCACAAACGTACCTGTTTATTAAAAGCGCGAATAGTTTCAGTGTACGTTTTTTAGAGGCGAGATCAGACTTGAATATTTTTCCATGTAGGTTTAGGTAATTGAGCTAATAAAGAGTTATCCGACATTAATTGCCGCAACTTTTCACTAGACTGATTAATATTATATATCAATAAGTTAACTTTGTCGGATGGCGTTGTTGCGTAATTCACTGCTTTTACGTGCCCGAGCCCGTGTGCGTGCCCGTGCCCGTCTTTTCTTCGACAAACCAACTAAACATCCCGTTTCTCTGATTTTGGCATGCCCAGATGCGCCATCTTATTAAGAATTTTCGCCATGATTTTTGACTCTGTTTTTTGATTAGCAAAATTTCGTCCGCGAAGCGTCCCGCCTAAAATAGTTTTCAGGCGAAACATATTTGTTTCAACGAGTGAGCGACAATGATGCCCTGATGTTTTTTTCCATGTCACTCGCCCACCTGCATTGCAGAAGGTGCTGGAGAGTATTCAAGCAATGAAAAAATAAGATTTTATCGCATGGCAAAAAGATCTGCGACTGAGTGCGCGAGTATTTTTGACATTTGTCGACGTCTTCAGATTATTACTGAATCTTATTATTTAGAGGGTAGAGCATTGTTAACACGTATTGTGGCTATGCTGATTAAAATGGCTAAAGAAAAAGGTTAATCTTTTGGGTGAAGAAAAGACGGGCACGGGCACGCACACGGGCGCGGGCACGTAAAAGCAACAATGCCATAAATCAGCGATATTCCCTTCATTTTACTAGTAATAAAAAAAAATGCCTTTCCTAATCTATACTTTTACATATGAATAGATCGGGAGGGGTTATTATATGCGCGCAAGAAAATATGATCATATCTTGTCATCAATATGCATCATATGCTATCATCAAATGTATTGTCATTTGATGATAAATGACAACATCTTATTGAGGTGAAAAATGAGAACTACTGTTACCATACCTGATGCCTATTTAAAAGACCTGCTGCATTATGCCCACACAAAGAAAACATCAGAAGCTATTAATATTGCGATTTCGGAGTGGGTGAGGCAAAGAAAAATTAGCGAGCTTAAAAAACTGCAAGGAAAATTAACCATTGATGATAATTTACGAGAAATGCGAGCGAAAGAGATTAAAAAATTGAGAAAATTACATGAATAAAGTATTAATTGATTCTTCTGTTTGGATTCATTATTTCAGACAAGGCAAAAGCAAGGTCGCAGAAAATGTTGATCTTCTCTTAGATCAAAACCGCGCGGTGCTTTGCGGCATGGTCGAATTAGAAATTTTACAAGGCGTGCGTGGTAAAGAACAGTTGATCATTCAAGATTTATTTCAAGCATTGGATTTTTTAGAAACTAAGCGAGAAGATTTTATTTCCGCTGGACTCATCTTGAATCAGTTACGCAGCAGAGACATCACTATTCCCTCATCTGATTGCTTGATTGCCGCGCAATCTATCCACAATAAAGTATCTTTATATACCTTAGATAAGGATTTCGATGTTATTCCTGCTTTAAAAAAATTTTTATAATACTTTGCTGATTTTTAATTGATCTAATATTAAAATTTCGGATATAATACCCATCATTTGTAATGATTCAGATTAAATTTATAGCACTACTCATTTCGAATAGTGTTAATCTCTATTAACTTTTGTTCAACTTAGGTATATTTCAATGAAATTTATTAATATTTTTCTTATTTTCACCTTATTGATGCTATCTCCCTACATTACATCTGCAGATGAATTCAATATGAAATATAGCTGGTTTTGGTCAAACACACTTAATATCCGCTGGAATGTTGACGCTAATTCATATTTAGGTTGGTTACAATTCGTTGCGACAGCAGAAAAACAAAAAGATGGCTCGAATAAATGTACAGTTCATTGTAGCTCCCAAAGTGGGATGCTACTCGCGGGATACCTTGATGTAGATAATGGATTGTGTGGGCTATTTCAATTCGAAGCAGCGCATAATAGTCAATATGCTGACCTATATAATCAAATAACACAATGCGAATATAACACACAGAACAGCCAAGTAGTATGGCCAATTTATAATGAAGTTTACAAAACTTACAAAAGTACGGGTAAAGATAAAGTTGTTGTAATTAATAAATGAAGACCAGAAGGACGTTTCGTTTTTTATGATAAATTAATCGGTATCCATATCATATGGAAATTAAAAAAATTTTATTAACCATGATAATTTTTTCTAATGTTGCCTTTGCTAAAGAAGGCATTGAATTAAATAATGGAAAAACAAATTTAATAAAAAATCCAACTATGTTATCGCGAGCAGTCGGTCAAATGATGATGGTAGGATTTAATGGTGTCCAAGTTGATGAGAACTCAGCTATTATAAAAGAAATAAAACAATATCATATTGGCGGCATCATACTGGACCAACATCGCCAACCGAATTCAAAAAAATATACCACAAACATAGAAAATCCAACTCAATTAAAAAACTTAATTAAGAAATTACAATTTTATGCAAAAAAATATGACGATTATCCTTTATTTATCGCAGTAAACCAAGAAGGTGGAATGATCAATACGTTAAAAGTATCTCAAGGTTTTAATAATGCAAATGATCCAAGTCAATTTGAATTAGGAAAAACAAGAAACCAACAGATTATTTTTAATGCGGCTTTTAAGCGGGGTATGCTACTAAAAAGCATGGGAGTAAATTTGAACCTGGCACCTGTCGCAGACTTAAACATTAATCCTAATAATCCCGCAGTTGGAAAGCTGCAACGAAGTTTTGGGAATAATCCTCAATATGTCATTCAAGACTTAAAGAGCACAATCAAAGCGTATAATAAAGCAAGCATATTTTGTACGCTTAAACACTTTCCTGGTCTTGGAAGCGCAAGTAAAAATACAGATTATGATAATGCTGATTTGTCGCAAACTTGGAATAAAACAGAATTGATGCCATACAAAGAATTAATTCAGTCAAAAACTAATTGCCCATTTATAATGGTGGCACACTTAGTTAACAAACACCTTGATAAAAATGGAATGCCAGCTTCTCTTTCTAAAAATGTCATCACAGATCTATTAATTAAAAAATTACATTATACCGGACTCATTATTACTGATGATATGGATGCTGCATCAATACGAAATAATTTTTCTACACAATATGCAATAAAAAAAGCAGTCCTAGCTGGAAATGATGTTATTATTTATGGTGGAACACAGGGTTACGATCCCGACAAAGATACTCAATTATTATTTAATACGTTAATGATGCTGGCTGATAAGAATCCTGAAATTTATGGTCGTGTATTAAAATCATATGAAAAAATTATTAAGCTTAAGCAATCATTGAAAAACTAGAGCTCTTCAGATTTGACCGTATTAAACCGATTTATGGCCGTATAAGTAGACAGTTGGCCGTATTATGGGGTAAAATGGCCGTATTAGAGCATTATCGGCCATACCATTATGATGAAAGATCAGAGTAAAAATAAGGCGGCAGTACTTGAAGCCCTCAAAAAGCAAAGCGTGCCCATCTCTCTTCCTGAGTTAATTAAGGTATTAAGACATCGTTATCCTGACCGGACCGTGAGGCGTTGGTTAGCGGAATGGTCAAAGAAAGGAATGATACTAAAACAAGGCGAAAAGCGTGGCACATGTTATCTTGCTATCAAAGAAAAGTTTACAGAACCGGCAGATCGATACTTTAGTCAAGCCAGCCAAAAAATTATAAGCCAAATCAAAGCGCCGTATGATCTTAGAAAGCCTGTAACCTATCAACCAAAATGGTTAAACCAATATCGTCCAAATAAAGATTTTTATCTGTCTTCTACACAGCTTGCTGAACTAGAAGAAGCAGGAAGCAGAGCTAAAAAATATAAGACTGCCGGCACCTATGCGCGTCATATTTATAATCGCTTATTGGTCGACCTCTCTTATAATTCATCAAGACTAGAAGGCAATACTTACTCTTTGCTTGAAACAGAAAGATTAATTAACGAAGGCACCGCTAATCCAGACAAGCCCGATGAAGAAAAAACAATGATATTAAATCATAAAGAGGCCATCCGTTTTTTGGTCGACAATTGTGAGCAGCCTACTATAGACGAAACGACCATTTATACATTACATTATCTACTTTCCGATGGCTTGGTCGCTCCTGAATATGCTGGCAAAGTACGTGATTATGGCGTAAAAATTGGCGGCTCAACCTACATGCCCTTGGAAAATCCAAAATTATTAAAAAAACATTTAAATGATATTCGAAATAAAGCTAATCAAATCAAAAATCCCTTTGAAAAAAGTATTTTTTTATTGGCACACATCGCTTATTTACAGTCATTTGTAGATGTTAATAAAAGGACATCTCGATTAATCGCAAATCTTCCTCTCTTTAATGCAAATCTTGTTCCGCTCTCGTTTGATGCAATAGAAAAAAATAGCTATATCGATGCAATGATAGCAATCTATGAATTAAAGGATATCAGACCGTTAGCTGACTTGTACCTATTCTCCTATCGACATACAGCCGAAAAATACGATGTCACCATAGAAGCAATTGGTTTTGATCGTGTAAGAGTGCAATATAGGCAACAACGTAGAGCAGTGATCAGACATATTGTAGTGGAGAAATTGCATGGCACTGAAATGGATAACTACATT
Organism: Legionellales bacterium; assembly: GCA_023265835.1. GTDB lineage: Bacteria > Pseudomonadota > Gammaproteobacteria > DSM-16500 > DSM-16500 > UBA4722. The sequence continues at coordinate 11,094 of JAHFSI010000039.1, read as the reverse complement.
AAATTAATGTCCGGTAAGCTCTCTGATCCAAGTGACCAGAAGCAATTTATTCGAAATATACACGAAGATCTAGAACAGTTAGGCCCACAAAGCATTGTCGGAATGGGGATTACAATCAAACAAGTTGAAGATTGGCGCACCCGCTAAAACACCCAATTTTGTTTTTGAGTCGGAACGTCACAGGAAAGCGTAAAATTTTCGCTATTAATAGCCAGTATTTTTTCTTGCCGGCACAAGATATAAGATTATAAATAAATTAATGGTTGTTAATCAGTCCGATTTTAATACAATTACAAACATCTTAACATCAAATATTTTTCTTGGTATACATTAAGAGGCTTAAAAAAATGGAAAAACAATTAATTTTTTTGATTACCCTCGGGCTATTGATTTTAACGCAATCAACATTCGCAGATGGTGATATTTTTTTTGGTAAAGTAGATCAAGTAATAGCCCCACATCTTCAAGTAATTGTTAATAACCATTTAGTTAAACAAGTTAATGTTGAATTTCAGCCTCATAGTTACAACGATATTTGGGATGGTCAATGTAAAGATTTTGTTTATCCCACACAAAATAAAATGATCTGCGCGGAAAATGCTGGACTATCAAATGGCATACCGGCTCTTTTTCCTTTAGCTGTAGCCCATCAGGAAGGTTCCGATCCATATGCACTTTATCTACATGATTCTAAAAATAGGATACATTGGCTAGTAACACCTTCTTTCGATGGAGATATATTTATCAAAACTTTATCTGGTGAGACACTAGCAAAGATTTCATATGCAATGAAAGCACACCTAGCAACACTTGGCACTGCAATAAAGCACTATTTTTCTTATGATCTCGGAGAATATGTAATGTGGGATGATTTTAAAAAAGATCCTTCTATTGATGCTGTTGCTAATGCCAATATTAGATTAAGTAGTTCTTATCCTACTGGGTATAATTGGTGTTATCACAGTGAAAGTGAATACTATGGACATTTTGGAAATTCAGAAGATTATTATCAATATAATGTAGCTAATAAACTAAATAACGATCCTTCAAAGATGCCCTGCTCTGCTGTTCTAACAGTTGATGTATCAGAGAAAATATAAATTGCTATGGGCTTGAAAAGAATAGGCATATTTTTTTTATAATTATGTCTATCATCAACCAATATCGCCTCTAAACTTAAATTTGCTTCTCACGTATCAATTGTGGTACGCTATTCAGATAAATTGGGACTTGCGATGAATATAAAAGAAAAAATGTTAAATGCGGTATTCTTTCAAACTGAAACTGGCGTTGAGCCAGTAAGAAATTGGTTACGTGAGTTATCAAAAACAGATAAAAAAATTATTGGAGAAGACATTAAAACAGTGCAGCTCGGATGGCCTATTGGTATGCCATTAGTTGATAGCTTAGGTAGTGGGTTGTGGGAAATTAGAACAAAATTATCTGGTGGCAGAATTGCCAGAATCGTTTTTTTCATGGATAACAATACAATGGTTTTGGTGCATGGCTTTATTAAAAAGACGCCTAAAACACCGAAGCAAGAACTAGACTTGGCAAAAAAACGCAAGAAACAGTACAACTCGCAATAGGAGGCAGCATGACTCGTATACATAAAGGTACAACGGTGGATAGTTTTTTAGAAGAAGAAGGTCTATTAGAAGATGTGGAAGCAATAGCTATCAAAAGAGTCATCGCATATCAACTCGAAAAATCGATGAAAAAAGAAAAGTTTAGTAAAACTGAAATGGCTAAAAAGATGCACACAAGTCGTGCGGCATTAGATAGATTGCTTGATCCAAAAAATGTGTCAATTACTTTAAGTACGTTGGTTAAAGCTGCGCATGCCTTGGATAAGAAAATAAATATATCTATTAGCAAGTGATACACAGATCTCTTCTTATTTAAGAGAAGCTATTGTTTGATAGATCCTACAGCCCGCTTTCTTTTAATAGCGCATCCACGGTAGGCTCTTGCCCGCGAAAAGCAATATAAAGTGTCATAGGGTCATACACCCCGCCCTGCTCTAAAATATTTGTTAAGAAAGCCCTTCCTGTTTTCTCATCAAAAATACCTTTTTCTTTAAACGGCGCATAAGCATCGCTAGATAATACTTCAGCCCATTTGTAGCTATAATATCCCGCTGCATAGCCTCCGGAGAAAATATGCGAATAATTGCTATTCAAATGGCGCTTAACCGAGAGATTGGTGCTCTAGCCGGCGAGTAGATACGAATATTAGCTAATCCACTGTAATTTTAGCTGGTTTATATGTTTGACTATACTACATTAAAGTAGTATTATAATAAAATGAAGCATTCATTTATAAATTATAAAAAACAACGAGTCATTTTGAGCAATGGTGCTTTTGAGCATATCTTTGAGGCGCATCCTGAAGTTTCATTGGAGGACATTAAAATAGTGCTTGAAGATCCTGATGAAGTGCGCTTGAGTTCATACAAAAATGACAGTGAGCTTTATTATATGCTAAAAACTAAGCGGCGCTACATTTGTGTCATTGTAAAAATTTGTGAAGATGGGAATTTTATTTCTACAGCACTGACGACGACAAAACCAAAAATAGGACGCGTAATTTATAAAAAAGGAGCAAAATAATTATGTATATTTATTATGATAACAAGACTGACTACCTTGAAGTTCTTGAAAGAAAAGTGAAAAATTATTCTGTGCCGCTCAAAAACGGTCTTTTTAGAATATTTGCAGAAAAAGGAAAAAAACTCATTGGTTATGGAGTTGAGCATGCATCTAAGCGATATAAAGACTTGGATATTTTTGATCCGTTTGTAAAACTTTCGATTATGATAAAAATATCGAGATTAAAGCATCATTATACCCAACAGCAAATAGCTACCAAGTTAGATATGGGCTTATTGCCTTATCAGCGATTAGAATCTGGCAAAAACAATCCAACTCTCAAAACTCTCCTTAAAGTGAAAGAAATTCTGCCAGATTTGGATCTATCAAAAGTAGCTTAACCTATCCTTTGTTATGTCTATTTTAAAACAATTAAAGCCCGCTTTCTTTTAATAGCGCATCCACGGTAGGCTCTTGCCCACGAAAAGCAATATACAGTGTCATAGGGTCATACACCCCGCCCTGCTCTAAAATATTTGTTAAGAAAGCCCTTCCTGTTTTCTCATCAAAAATACCTTTTTCTTTAAACGGCGCATAGGCGTCGCTAGATAATACTTCAGCCCATTTGTAGCTATAATATCCTGCTGCATAGCCTCCGGAGAAAATATGCGAAAAGCTATGTTGAAAACGATGGAACGTGGGCAGTTTGATGACGGAGGCTTCTTGTCGCACTTGGTCTAGTGTCTCTTGTACTTGGAATGTTTTAGTCGGGTCGTAATTTAAATGTAGTTTAAAATCAAATAAGGCAAATTCAAGCTGACGCAGCATATGCATGCCAGGTTGAAAATTTTTAGCGGAAATTAATTTATTGTAAAGTATGTCCGGCAACGGTTCGCCTGTGTCTTTGTGCGCGGAAATAAGTGCCAGCACTTCTTTTTCCCAACACCAATGTTCGAAAAACTGGCTCGGAAATTCCACGGCGTCCCATGGCACACCATTGATACCAGCCACGGGTGTGTAATCGACTTGAGTCATCAAATGATGTAAACAATGGCCGAATTCGTGAAAAAGCGTTTGCACATCTTCATGTGCTAATAAAGCAACCTGATTGTCTAACGGACGCATAAAATTGCAAGTTAGAAAGGCAATCGGTATTTGCACGCTGCCATCTGCTAAACGCCGGCGTGATTGACATTCATCCATCCATGCGCCGTCTCTTTTATGCGGACGCGCATATAAGTCCGTATAAAAATAACCACGTAATACATCGTGTTCATCATAAATTTCAAAAAATTGCACCTGCGGGTGCCAGATATCTATACCAAGACGTTCAACAATTTTAATGCCATACAATTTATTCACGACACTAAACATACCTTCTAATACTTTTGTGATAGGAAAATAAGGCCGCAGATCATCTTCTGCTAATGCTAGTTTTGTTTGCCGTAATTTTTCTGAATAGTAAGGCAAGTCCCACGCTTCCAGTTGTTCAATCCCATCAATTTCTCGCGCAAACTCAGCCAACTCGGCCAATTCATTCATTGCGGCTGGCTTTGATTTGTTGACTAGGTGCTGTAAAAATTGTAGTACTCGTTCTGAAGTGGCAGCCATTTTTGTCGCAAGAGAATACTCGGCGTAATTATTAAAACCCACTAAGCAGGCTATTTCATGACGTATTTTTAAAATATCTTCCATAATCAGGGTATTGTCCCATTGTTTGGCATGAGGCCCTTGATCAGAAGCACGCGTTACATAGGCTTCATAGATCAACCAACGAAATTCACGATGGGCCAAATTTTTCATGACAGTAGCGTAAACTGAAGAATCCAACGTCAATACCCAGCCTTCTAAATTAGCGTGCTGCGCAGTTTGCTTAGCAAGACTTAAGGCTTGTTCAGGCAGGCCCAGCAAGGCATCCGGATCTGTGACATGCAAAGTCCACGCTTGCGTTGCATCTAAAATATTTTCTGAAAACTGACACGATAATTTGCTGGCTTGTTTTTGTAGTTCGGCAAATCGGGCTTTTGTCGCAGGGGGCAAGTGCACGCCGGCTAATTTAAAATCGCGCAAGGCATTGTCTATGACTTTACGTTGTGCCGGACTAAAATGCGCATACTCAGGGCCTTCTGCAATCGATTGTATAGCTTTGAAGAGCGATTCGTTTTGCATGAGCTCGGTATGATACTCAGTTAAAAATGGCAAACAAGCATTATACGCTGTGCGTAGCGCATCGGATTCAGCAACAGCGTGCAAATGAGAAATAGGCGCCCAGAAGTGAGAAAGCTGATCGTCCATTTCTTCTAATGGCGCCATGAAATTTTCCCATGTATAAGTGGTTTGTTCGAGCAATTTGCTAAGCGTTAACCGATTTTGTGTAATCAAAGATTTCAACGCCGGTTCTATGGCAGACGGTTGTATCGTGCTAAACATCGGCAGCGGTTTTAATGGTGAAAAATTATTCATATAAGGCCTTATAGTTAATGTGCCATCTCTCTCGTCATTGCGAGCGAAGCGAAGCAACCCAGTCTTTTCAGCGTTGATTAGTATCTTTTACGTTCAAAACAGCGCCCAAAAGACTGGGTTGCTTCGCTTCGCTCGCAATGACGGGGGAGCTATTACCATTTTAACAGCCTGGAAATATCAGTGCATGTTTTACTTCAATGCCCCTATTAACCTGTTATAATTCAGCCTTTAATGACAAAATCAGTACAAGATGAAAAAAATCACTCAAGCTTCTAATACATTACAACAAATGATTATGTCGCTGCAGGCTTTTTGGGCAGCACAAGGCTGCATTATCGTACAACCGTACGACATGGAAGTCGGTGCAGGCACTTTTCATCCCGGCACGTTTTTGCGTGCCTTAGGCCCTGAGCCTTGGCGTACTGCCTATGTCCAGCCCTCCCGTCGCCCAGCAGATGGACGTTATGGAGAAAACCCTAACAGGCTGCAATGCCATCATCAATTTCAAGTGATGCTAAAGCCCTCACCATTAAACGTACAAGAACTCTATTTAGATTCATTGCGCTTATTAGGTGTTGATCCATTGATCGATGATGTGCGCTTTGTTGAAGATAATTGGGAAGCACCGACATTAGGTGCTTGGGGGCTAGGCTGGGAAGTATGGTTGAATGGTATGGAAGTCACTCAGTTCACTTATTTCCAACAAGTCGGAGGACTTGAATGCAACCCTGTCACGGCAGAAATCACCTATGGAATCGAAAGACTAGCCATGGCATTGCAAGGTATCGATAATGTCTATGATTTAGTTTGGGACAAAACAGCACAAGGTACGGTGACCTACGGCGATGTGTTTCATGAAAATGAAGTACAAATGTCTAAATATAATTTTGAGCAAGCCAATGTAGAAGAATTAAAAAAACAATTTAATACCTATGAACAAGAAAGCTTACGTTTAATTGAAATCAACCTGCCCTTACCTGCTTATGAAATGGCAATGAAAGCCTCGCATGTTTTTAATATGCTAGATGCAAGACGTGCCATCTCAGTCACTGAACGACAGCACTATATTTTAAAAATTCGACGTTACACCAAAGCAGTGGCTGAAGGATATGTTAAAGCACGCGAAGCGCTCGGGTTTCCTTTATTGAAGGGCAATAACAATGACTGATTTTCTAGTCGAAATTCATACCGAAGAACTACCCCCGAAATCATTGCATCGTTTGGCTGCCCATTTTTCCCATGAAATTCAGTCAGGATTACGAAAAGCCGAACTTTCTTTTGCAAGCGCACATTGTTATGCAACACCTCGCCGTCTAGCTGTATGGATTAAAAAATTGTCCCCCCAACAACCTGACACTGAAATTGAACGTAAAGGCCCTGCTTTATCGGCCGCCTATGATACACAAAACAAACCGACCCAAGCTTGCATTGGTTTTGCGCGTTCTTGCGGCGTTAATCCAGAGGCTTTATTAACGATTAAAAACGCACAAGGCGAGTGGGTAGGACATAAGCAAAAAATTTCCGGCAAAACCGCACAAGAATTATTGCCTGCTATTGTCATGACAGCGCTTGCGGCTTTACCTGTCGCTAAACGTATGCGCTGGGGCAATCAATCCATTGAATTTGTCCGTCCTGTGCATTCCGTCATTTTACTGTATGGAAAAGAAATTGTTCCGGCCGACATTTTAGGAATGACCACCGATAGAAAAACACAGGGGCACCGATTTCATAGCAAAGGATGGATTTCTATTACCAGCCCGGCAGCCTATGCAAAAAGTTTAGCGAAAAAATTTGTGCTGGCTGATTTTTTAGAGCGCAAAGAAAAAATACGCCAACAAGTTACTCAACTAGTCAACGAGACACTAGGCTCTAAAGCACACGCTCTAATACCAGATGAATTGCTGGATGAAGTGGCCGGTTTAGTTGAATGGCCGGTGGCTTTATTAGGCCAATTTGATGCGAATTTCTTGTCCGTACCGCAAGAAGCATTAGTTTCTGCTATGCAAGACCATCAACGCTACTTCCCCGTTGTTGATCCACAAAATAAATTACTGCCTTATTTTATTATGGTGAGTAACATTGAAAGCAAAAACCCAAAACAAGTGATAACAGGCAACGAGCGAGTGTTACGCGCCCGTTTGTCCGATGCAGCATTCTTTTTTTCCGTAGACAAAAAACAAAAATTAGCAGACCGTGTTGATAGTTTAAAACATATTGTCTTTCAACATAAACTAGGCACTTTATATGATAAAGCAACCCGCATTGCCCAATTGACTGCAAAAATGGCTAAAGACATGCGCGTTGATGTAGAGGCCGCTAAACGCGCAGGTTTATTAGCAAAAACAGATTTGACCACGCAATTAGTCAATGAGTTTCCAGAATTACAAGGCATCGCCGGCTTTTACTATGCTTTACAAGATGGTGAGCCCGAGATGATTGCAAAAGCACTCAACGAACAATATCTTCCCCGTTTTTCCGGCGATTCATTGCCCTCCACGGCGTTAGGTTGTGCGATTGCCATTGCCGACCGTTTAGATACATTAGTAGGCGTGTTTGGTATTCAACAAGCACCGACAGGAGACAAAGACCCCTTTGGTCTGCGCCGCGCTGCATTAGGCGCATTGCGTATTATGATTGAAAAACAGCTTAATTTAGATTTGCAGACATTACTACAAGCGACAGCAGAGGGCTATGCGATCAAATTAGAAAATCCTGAAGTCGTTAAACAGGTGCTGCAGTTTATGTTCGAGCGGCTAAAACCCTGGTATCAAGAACAAGGCATTTCACCCGATGTATTAGCTGCTGTAGCCGTGCTCGGTGTTACTAGACCTTATGACTTTCATTGCCGTTTACAAGCAGTGCAAGCCTTTAAAAAATTACCCGAAGCCAAAGCGCTAAGCATTGCGAATAAACGTGTCAGCCATATATTAGATAAATATGCGGATATCATCACGGCCAAAACCGTCGATGCAGCTTTGTTTGAGCATGATGCCGAACAAAGACTGGCTAACCAATTACAAGAACTACGCGATAAAATCATCACACAATCGCCGTCAGAAAATTACACCAGCATGCTGACTCAACTAGCAGCCTTGCATGCGCCCATTGACGCCTTTTTTGATAAAGTCATGGTGATGGTTGACGATAAAGCACGCCGAGAAAACCGCTTATTACTTTTGAAAAACTTACGCGAATTATTTTTGTCTGTAGCCGATGTGGCCTTATTACAATGACTAACCCACTGATTATTTTAGACCGCGATGGCGTAATAAATTACGATTCGGAATATTATATTAAATCTCCCGATGAATGGCTTCCTATTCCAGGCAGTTTAGCGGCAATCGCGCAGCTAAATCGTGCAGGGTATAGAGTATTGATTGCAACAAACCAATCAGGTGTAGCACGCGGATTATATGATTTACCCATGTTGTCACGTATCCATGAGAAATTGCTAAATGAGTTAGCGTCCGTTGGCGGCCACATTGAAGAAATCTTTTTTTGCCCGCACCATCCCGATGACAATTGTGATTGCCGTAAACCAAAATTAGGCATGTTCAAACAGATTCAAGCAAAATATGGCGCTGATCTCAGCAATACTTTTTTTATCGGCGATACACTGACGGACATACAGGTCGCACAAGAAGTACCTTGCAAGCCCATTTTAGTATTGACCGGAAAAGGACAACAGACCTTGTCAGATCACCCAGAACTTGTTTCAATTCCCCATTTTTTAGATTTGGCAGAGGCAGTGCGTTATGTATTGGGCCAATAAGATTAATTTATTCTTTCGCTCCGCTTTATTTTCTTTCTTGATGCTCATTTCAACAATCATCTATAGTTTCATCTGTCTTGCCGCTTTTCCTTTTCCCTTTCGTTATCGTTATAAACTTATCACTGCTTATACCAGCACCATGCTTTGGCTGCTTAAAGTCCTTTGTCACATTGATTACAAAATCGAAGGACTAAACAATATTCCTAAACATCGCAACGGCATCGTATTAAGCAAACACCAATCCACCTGGGAAACTTTTTTCTTACAAGGTCTGTTTCATCAGGCTGCCATTATTTTAAAAAGAGAGTTGCTCTGGGTCCCTTTTTTTGGCTGGGGACTCGCTATCATTGATCCCATCGCCATTGATCGCAGCAACACCAGCAACGCCATGAGTCAGATCATCACCAAAGGAAGAAAATGCTTAGAAGCCGGCCGTTGGATCTTAGTGTTTCCCGAAGGTACCCGTATCCCCCCCGGAAAAATAGGCACATACCGCATGGGCGGCGCACGACTTGCAACCACAACAGGCTACCCAGTCATACCCGTTGCCCACAATGCCGGTTATTTTTGGCCTAAACGCAGTTTTATAAAAAAACCAGGAACCATTCGCGTTGTCATTGGTCCTTTGATTGAAACAAAAGATCGCCTTGCTGAAGATGTGCTTGCTGAGGCTAAAGAATGGATAGAAAACACAATGCAACGATTAAGGCCAAAGGATTAAATGGCTTTAGCAATTTTAGTAATCATATTGATAGAAAGCCTTGATCATAAAAATAGCAATAGCAGCGACATTTCTCAAATATTGCAAATGAAATAATAATGCTATATAATTTCAAATGAAACAATGGAGAAATTGCCTATGCGCGCTCGTCTTTCGAAAACCACACACTCACACTCTATTGATGAAAAAAAGCAGATCTTAACTAAAGCATTATTGCGCGCGGTTGAACGGTTACAGTTAACCCGCCAGGAATTGTCCATTATTTTAGGCCCAAGTGAATCGACGTTGAGTCGTTTATTTGCTAAGAACATATACCTCGATCCTGCCTCTAAAGAAGGGCAGCTAGCTATTCTGCTATTACGTTTTTACCGTAGTCTTACGACGCTTTTTGCCGGCAATGATAAGCAATGTCAATTATGGTTAAGAAGTGAAAATAAACATTTACAAGGTGTTCCAGTTGTGTTGATTCAAACTATTGAAGGGCTGGTTTTGGCGGTGCAATATCTTGATGCGATGCGAGGAAAAAATTAATGGTTGCAGACATTTGGACGCTTTGTCATGGGCCTAAGCACATTAGTTTAATTAAGGCGACGGCGTGGCGAATAGTAGAAACACAAGAACAAATGGCAACTCGACAATTGGTAGATACATTAGAGGAACAAATTATTTTGGAAGAACTACTTGAAGCGGGAAAGCCAGCTGTTCCTGAAAGTTATATTACTTATCATCCGCTGTTGTATACGCCATTTAGATATCCACCGTTAAAACATGGTTCTCGATTTGGTAAAAAAACAGAGCCTGCGTTATGGTATGGTTCTTTGGTCTTATCAACAGCCTTTGCGGAAAAAGCATTTTATTTATTTAATTTTTTAAACGCCAGTACAGCGGTATTGGGTATGGTAGCGCCGCAATTTACGGGATTTTCAGTGCAAGTCCAATCAAAGAAAGGCGTGCAATTAACAAGCGTTGCTTTTGCAAATTATACTTCGCTTATTTCTAAGCCGACTTCTTATCAAGCAAGTCAGCTGCTTGGTTCTGCAATGCGGCATGCTGGTGTGGAAGCATTTACTTATGGTTCAGCGCGAGAGAAACAGAAAGGAACCAATATAGGATTATTCACGCCCCATGCTTTTTTGCATAAGACCCCTAACGCAGCATCTTTTCAATCATGGCAATGTATTGCCACAACAGAACTGATTGAATTTAGCCGTATCAGTGCAATGGCTTCTGAAACAATGCGTTTTACAGTAAATCAATTTAGGGTGGGCAAGATATTGCCTTTTCCAGCGTGTTGAAGTCTAGAGAGATACAAGATGCAACATTGACTTTAGTCTGAGCAGCTTTTAAAGTCTACTTTATCTAACCTTCCTAGTCTCCAACACCTGAAACAAACTATCATACTTGTTATGCGGACTCCAAACATACCACCCATCAGCCCCTGCATTTTCTGCCGCTTGAATTTGCGCATAGATATAATTCAATTTTTTCTCGTGCGATAACAAATAATGATAATTAGACAGTTCAATATAAGGAATCAATTTAAAAGG
>JAHFSI010000038.1 GCA_023265835.1 Legionellales bacterium | reverse complement strand
CTTTCTTGATTTTTTCTCAAGGCAATTTATATGTTGCTTTTTCATCGGTAGCGATTTTATGTCTTGCGGCAAGCGTCATTTATCTTTATTTATTTTTTCGTCTTAAACTCAATCAAGTATCAGCTATTATTGCCACTAACCTGATAGCGTTATTGCCGCTTGTTCAAACGCAAATAGTCATGTTCTATGCTGAGGCAGCATTATTTCCGTGCATTATTGGAGGTATCTATCATTTAATTAAATCAGATTATTTGCGAAATTTAAGACAGGTTTGGGGTGTTATTATCTTGTTTTCACTAGCAATTATATTGCGTCCTGTTGAAGCAGTCACCCATTTGTTTTTTTTATTTGCCTTTTTTCTTTTTATGGGATGGCATAGGAAATTATTTTCCTTAAAACAGATTTTAATTGTATTAGCGCTAGGTGTGACTGCATTAGATATATTATTTTTAGCCTCGATATTTCAATATATCCATCTTGTTCCAGTCAATGCAGCTGATGATGAAATGATTAATAAAAAAATAGAGTATCTTCTTGTCTATGGAGTAAGTGGATTCACTATTGCTGCTTTATTGCTATGGTCTGCTCTTTTTTTCCGTTCAATTCTTAGAATAGGCTGCTTTTTATTATTGCCCCTGAAAGGACATACAAAAACTTCTGCCTTGATTTCAACGATATTTTTTATCATTTTATTTTCAACAGTATGGATATTGCCATTTGCATCTGAAACATTTCAATGGATATATAGAACATCCCTGGGCGATGTAGCAAGTAATACCGGATCGTTAAGCGGGTCCCGCTTTTCGTGGGAGGTATTACATCTTTATGTTTGGAATGAGGGTGTGCTTGCGGTCACCATGCTTATTTTAATCGCAATTTCTAGTATTATTTTATTATCCAAGGAGCAAAGACGTGCTATTTTATTTTCTGCTCCTTTTATTTATTTACTTTTACTGGCTCCATTTCCGCTTTGGGAAGCATTTTATACGGTCCAAATTGCTGTTCGAAAGCTTTCAATTGCTTTTCCAGCACTGCTTATGGCTATGTTATTGCTGGGGCTGCAAATGGGACGAGGATGGTTATTGCGTATCTTGGCTGTTTCATTTTTAACTGTTTTATTTTTTATTTTTTCTATACAAGCTATTTTCTTAGATACAACACGCGTTTTACCTTCTATTTTATTCAATACGATAGGTTCTTTTGTCCCTAGGCCGGTTATTATTCAGCCCAACCCTCATCAGCAAGTTATCGATTTTCTAAATGTTCAAGCAAATAGATACAAATTAAATTCAATTGGTTTGGTCATCAATCCAGGAACTTCTGATGCAAGACATTATCTTGAAGCTGAGCCGATTGATCCATTTTTATTAAGTACGATGGTTGTTGCAAACAAAAGTAATTATGCTGTTTCTTATCCTTATTTTAGTCATTACGGTCCCGAGAGCATGACTTCTCTTATTAAGAAATATGACGCCTTGTTTTTGTCAGATAAACTGAATGATATGTCTAACTCTTTAAATAATATTAAAGGATATACTATAAAATATTCAGATGAACAAAATGCAAGTTTAAAGGTATTTTATAGGCTTTTATTAGATTTTGTTAAAAATAATTTAGCGCAAACAGGTTGGAAAGTTGAAAAGTGTATTGTTATTAAAAGTACACATGGAGACGATTATCTGGGATGTATGTTACTTAAAGCAAAGTGATTGTAACTTATTTTTGGTCTACCGCGTGTATATAAACATAATTCTGTCGTCGTATTTTAGCTGCAAATTGGTGGAGAAATAATTTAATTTTATTAGGAGTGCCATCAGTGATAGGCAGCGGATTAAGTTCATTGCCGTGATATCGTAGTTCCACACTTCTTCTAGGTAAATTCATTTCACGGGTTGTATATGAAGCATGTGGTACCCACGAACTCATTATCAAGAGATCCCCAATAGAAAATTTGGGGCGCCAGACAATTTCATTAGGTATAGTTGTAACAATTCGTTGCCATACATTCTTCATGGACCATTGAGATTCATCTATATTAGGTTCGGTATGGTTGAATCCTGTATCTGAGTCGAAGTTGATAATACGACGTATAACATGGTGGTTTATAGGTACAAGTTGGATTCCTGGACGAGTTGTGCCACAATCATCAAATGGGATCCAAAAAATAATTGAAAATTTATCAACAGGAGGATGATAAATAGTATCTAAATGAAACTGTAGAGGGCGAAATGATGTAAGATCTCTTTCTTCTTCTGGGCGTACGTCTATCCCTCTAGTATATGTTTCTTGATGTTGATAGTACTGATTAGTACCAAAAATTGCTTTAATCGTATCATTCCATTTCTTTTTTTTAAGAATATCATAGAGAGATTTTTCTGGATAAAAAGATTGATATTCTGTTTCAGTAATATGAAATCGAGAAAATGTTTCTGTGAGTTCACCGCATTTAACTTTATTTGATTTTTCGGTTGAAATGAATTGAATCTCAGAGGCAAGTTTTTTTATACTTCTCGGGTTAAATGCACTACGAATTAAACAACAACCATAGGTGAGTATGCTTAAATGAATGTCATTTTTTGAGACAAACAGGTTATGGTAGTCAGGAAATTGTGGTTTTAGCATTTTGGACATCCTTGACTTATTTGCTTTTATGGTTACGTTAAATTAGCATTTTGATGCTTATCCAGCTGAAACTTTCTAGTAATAAATTTCATTATTTTTCTATATGAGCCTATGAGTATGACTTGTATCATTTTTAAAAACCATAGACAATTGCACGCTTTTATTCCTTGCATCATACTTTTTATAGCTTTTTTAAAATGATGCTGCAACAGGTATGTTAAGAATAAATAAGCTGAGTCTTTGGCAATCCATGCTTTAAACATTTTTTGTTGATCAGAAGTTAAAGAAGATGTATTTAAAAAGTTATTAGCTAGATTAATATGTTCGTGTCTTATGCGGAGTTGATTTTTCATACTAAAAGTAAGGGACTCATCATGAGAAAAATAATTATAAAACGTACAGTTAATTATTTCTGATTGAATATTAGAAAGAGCAAGCTTGATAAAAAATTCTCTGTCATTTGTTATGTTGTAGCTTCCATCCGCGAGTGTTGGATGAAATTGCCCAAATTTTCTGAAAATATCTTTATGAAAAAAACGTGCGTTAATAACAGGGAGCTCAAACAGCATATTATATAAAGATACCTGAAGTTTATTAGTATCATCTAATTGTTGTATAACGTGCGAATCACCATTTGGATACTTATCAATAATACGAACGCCACAAGTTATTATTTTTGCCTGGGGATTAGCTTTGTAACTACTGGCAACTTTATGCAATAAACCAGCATCAAGAAAGTCGTCTGCATTAAGAAATTCGATTAAGTCTCCTGTTGCAATATTTATTCCTTTATTGCATGCATCACAGTGACCTTTGTCTTTTTCACTTTTCCAGTAATTAATAACATGTTGATATTGTTTAATCACATTAATTGTGCCATCAGTAGAACCACCATCTATAACAATGAGTTCTAAATTTGGATATTCCTGAAGTATGATGCTATCTAGTGCGCGTGCTAAATATTGTTTCATATTTAACACCCCAATGATAATTGATATTTTGGGGAGCGAATGATTAAACATAGCTAAGCCTCATGTTTTATTTTACAAGAATTACCTTTCATTATTCATTGTTGGCACTTGTAATTTTCCTTCTAACATATTATTTTCAATAGAGAGTAAGTAACATAATTCTATCAGGCGCTTATTTTCGTCTTGAAGTGTAGAAAGTTGTGAGAAGGTATGTTTGTATTTTGCATATCTTATTTTCTTTTTTAAAAAATAGAAAAACTTGTATTTCGAGCTTAAATAGTGTAAAAAGCTTTTAAAAAATAACCCTCTTTTTTCTATTCCATCACCAAAATATTTATTGAAATATAATCTTCTCCAATAGTTTGTTAATCGAATTGCTATGCGACTTACTTTGTAACTATATTTCGCAATGATGATATGGTTATCTTTATTAGTAACATGAATTTCTTTTTTAGATGGAATGGTTTTAACAGTATAATTTTCATATTTATTTTTCATTGCAAGAATATTTGCTTTTATTAATACAGCTCTTCTGCGAGCTTCAAGCTGCATCTTATAGGACTGACAAATTTCCATTGCTTTGATATGATCACTGATATGTTTCCATCGTTTATCTTCGCTGATTCCTATCGCTGGCACGTCACCGGCAAATTGTATTTCTGTAAAGGGAACATCTCGTTGAAAATGTATGTTTGAAAAAATACCTTCTTTGGTAAGGTAGAACGAAACTAGCTGTTGAAAGCTGTCTGGCCCAAAGCAAGGATTCCAATTGCCGCCTATATCGACCCATTTTTTTGTAGTAATGGGTATACCATCTTGTGTAAAACTACACTCCCATCGATCAAAATAATTTCTAAATTTGTTACGCGATGCGCGCAGACGAAAAAAGTGGTCTGGAAAAAAACCAACATATTTTTTTAAAATAGTGTCCCATCCCGGTGTTATAAAGAACATCTCATCACTGATGTTAAGTAAGAAATAGGCGTCTGGATCGGCAATTTCTAAAAGGTTATTAATGGGTTTCCATAAATCACAAAAAGATTTTTGTTTTGGCGTTTCTATATATTTAAGAGTAAATTTTCTAATGGGAATATTTGAATCCAGCAATGATTTCATTGCTAGATCGCCTTCGTCAATATTGACCAAAACTTCAATATCTTTTAAATTTTCAGCAGTTTCTTCTATATTATCAAAATACGCTGATAGTTGTGCAGGCCTGTTTGAGTTTAGTTGAATGGATACGAGTTTAGAGTAACTTACTTTTGTAGTGTCGACACTATCTTTTAATGGAGTGTAGGCATTAAACTTTGAATAGTAATAGGACAAGGGTTTATCAATATGCGGATAATATATCGTCTGCAACTGCGTTTTAACATAATTATCTAGTAGGTTAGTTTGCCATGATTCCCATTCTGAAAAAGGCATATTTTTTATTGAAGTTCTAGCATCTTGTAATTCCAAAATAAGCTGCTGTTTAAAAGAAGGGGTTATCTTGATGGAGTCATTTGTTAAGTGTTTAATAAAATCAATGAATAGCTGTTCATCAGAAAGCAATGTTTCAAAATTAAAATTTTTCCCGGGCGTTGGGATATCGGCTGAATCAAAAGCAATTACTTTTGCTAAAGCAATCACAAATATTTTAGATGCTTCGGTGATTGGCGTATGTTTAACTGTGTTAAGAATATGTTTATAGTAGTAACTATAGTCATATAATTCAAATGCTCGATGTTTATTATTTTCCAGTTCATATAATCGTTTTTCGATATAACAAACCAATTTTTCTAGAGTAAGGCCGCATCGCTTCCATGTGTGTAGTAAAAAATTAATACGTAACATGGGTGGCACTATAATATTTGCTTTAGAATAAGGAGTTTTAGTTTTTTCAGATATCGTTTTGTATTGTAGCTCTAAAGCCGTAAAGGATTGGGTATGTCCTGTAAATTTTTTGGTTGGGTCAGTATATAACTGAATAAATTTATCAACAGATACTTTGTCATTTGGATTTATATAGGGTTGAGATAATGTTTGATTTTTATCTGCAGTCAAGATGAATACCGGAGGTAAAAGCACGTCCACATTTGCTGTATGACATTTGATGTCCGGATGAATATTAAGAATTGAGGCTAATATTTTACCTGATATGTCATCATACGTTGTGATAAAAAAGAATTTATTCATCATGATTGCCTATTTATATAAATATCGTTTATATTATGCTAATATCACCTAGATGATCTTCAGCTTTTTTTATCATGCTTTCAGGAAAATGCTCAGGGTAGTGAATGGGCATATCTTTTAATGCAATTGTATGCCACTGCCCCCTCCGTTTTTGCATGGCCCAAAATCCGCCCCAAGCAGATACTTCGCCGAATATTTCAGCAACAGCCAAAGTAACACCTGGATGGTAATTTCGATTAGATTTAATATCTTTAACAAAATCAGCTTCCGCATTTTTAACGGTATTTTCCTTGTCAACTTGAGATAGCTGCAGATTTAAATCATCACCGCAAATAATACCGCCATCTTTAACGAGAGCTAACGAATTTTTAATATCTTTCATAACAGGTGTATAGGCATGGTCTCCATCAATGAAAACCACATCAAAAGTATTTTCACGTAATAGGGGTAGAACATTATCACTTTTACCGCGTAAATGCTGGCATATGATTGTGGATGGCAGTGTACTGATATTGTGAGAGAAAAGTTGATACGCAGTTTCACTGGCGAGGGCTTGTTCCATAGTGATATAAATGTCGTTATTATGTGTTTCTCGATTAAAGAAAGGTTTCCATGCATCGATGCATGTGATAGTGCCTTTGGCATTATTATGTATTTTTAAACCTTGCGCCCAAGAAAGAGCCGAAGCACCGACCCAGGAGCCGATTTCCAGAATTTGCATGTCCTCATTTTTTCGTTCTTTGGTTAAATACCATATTGTTGCAATCATAAAAACATGGCGTACAGGCGCACTAAGAATCGCGTAATCCACATTGAAAATGGGCTTAGTTCCTGCAATAAACTTTAACATAGGTTGGTTGCTCATGTTTTATCTTCCTGTATTTTCGAGAAAATAATCTGAATTTTGTTCATTGTAACAATTTCCAGGGTTGAAAAGAATTTTTCGTCTGCCAGATCCCTGATATTCAATAGTCATTTTATTGTATTGAGATAAAGGCAAAATTCGAATGTCAATTGAAGCACGAGTATGTGAAACTAAAGGTTCACCTGTGTGAATACAGCGAGGATCAAAAGCCAGCATCTTGCCAAATGGGGTAGCTACAGGCTTTGAAAGCGTATCGCAGTAAGATGAAAAGTCTTTATTATGAATTGCTTCATGAACAAGTTTTTCATAATCGTAATCGAAACTTTCCATGACCTTTTTGGATGAATGGACTGACATCGTTCTGAAGCCATGCCCTGTTAGAATATCGGTTAATGGCAGCCAAATATTAATTTCTTCTGGCGGATGTCCATAAGCGATATCTGTGTGATAACGAGGATAGTGATGACTGTTTCGTGCATTCGGACAATGTATGCGTATCGTTGTTGTTCCTTGAAACCAAAAAGGTTCTTTGACAAAGTTTTTTCGTAAAAATTGGATATATTGATGGTAAATTTCCATGAATGCGTGGTCTGTTTCATAAAAGTAGGTGCTAATTTTATTGACCCCATCATCAAAATTGTAAGTTTTCATTTCATCAGAAAGCACTTCATGTACACGACTTAATGGAATTTTTTCCTTGATAAGGTTTTTTTCAAGCAAGATACGTTCAATTTCATTTTGAAAAGAACGTGAAAATTGTTCACAATCAAGTTCAATATGATCTTGTGCAAATAACTCCTGAAAATAACTTTTTTTAGCGTAAGTATCTCTGGTGAGTGCTTGTTTATCACTTTGAGATAATGAATTTACATTAATGCGCGCCGCAGTTGCAGTCATGCTCATAGCTCAACGGCCTCCCTTCGTGCATAATTTCCAGGTCTAAAATCTTCACCTTCACGTATGTATGTATTTAAAAGTACATAACGCCATTCATTTGTTTGGTTTGAATTAGATCCATGTACCAAATGGCCGTGAATGAATAAAACAGCGCCTTTGGGAACGCTTGCATTCAGCAGTGGATACTGAGGGGGTACCACAGTTTCTTCATTATTTGCATTGGGGTCTTGTGCACTATCTTTGTTTAAGTCTAATTTTCTAACGGGTAATAAGCCCTCTTTATGCGTTCCAGGATAAACAATAAGACCACCTTTTTCAAAATAAGTATCGGTTAATGCAATCCAGGCTGAAGCAAATGCTCCTATAGGTGCTTGTACAAAGAAATTGTCTTGATGTAATGAAAAGCCGCGAGTGCCCGGTTTACAATAAAATAATTCGGTTTGTAGACCAACCGCTTTGCCGCCTACCAATTCACTCATAATGCGGGTGAGTGCAGGTTTGCGCATCGCATCTAAATAGATTGAGTTTGTACGGTGCGGCATCATTTGTGGACGATAAGTTGCATTTTTTGCATTTTCAAGATCCGCTGAGGCCTCGATGAGTGCTGCACATTCTTCATCAGAAAATAAATTTTCTTCTATAAAAAAGCCCGTTTCTATATAAGATGCGAGTGATTTTTCTGGATGTGTGAAAAAGCTGAGTTTTTCTATTGTATCCAATGTCATACTGGTTCCTCTTGTTTGGCTTAGCTATGCGGATTATTGATCAATTTTTTATTGAACAGTTCAAAGAAAATTTGATATAAGAATGCCAACCCCCAGCGAATAATTTGCAATTTTCTTTTACCACCAATACGTTTAGGCTCATCGCCTGGTATTTCAGTCACTTTAAGTTTAGCTCTGGCAGCCCGGACAGAAAGCAGAGGTTCAATGCTAATGCGTGTGCAAAATAATTTTTCAGGAATGATAAACGCTTTGTTATCAGTCAGTTTTAAATCATGAAAAAGTGATTTCTTATAACCGCGATAGATGACCATTGCATCGGTATAATGTCCGCCATGCAATAAATTGATCATTGTAGTAAACATCCAGTTACCAAATCTTGTAACAATACTATCATCTTCACTCTTTGCAGAACCTAAGTAACGTGACACAATCACCATATCAAAGCCTTTCTTCAGCTCATTAACTAACTCAGGGAGAACACTGCTTAGTGAGTTGCCATCAGGAGAGAAGGTAATCATCACGTCACCACGAATATAGGGTAATGCTTCAAGGTAAGCTTGGCGTAATCCCCTTTTTTTCTGAACATAGATTTCATAGCCATGTTGCCTGCACCAATTGATCGTACCATCTGTTGATCCACCATCTATTACCAAAATCTGATCAAATAGTGATATGTCAACCTGAGGCATAATAACTTTAACACTGTCAATTTCATTTAATGTAAGAACGCACAGCGTAATTTTCATATTTTCTCCATAACTACCGCGATCCTGTAACAGGAATCACAGCGCCACTGATATAGGATGCAGCAGGAGAGAGTAACCAATAAACTAACTCGGCTACTTCACTTGTTCTTCCCATTCTTTTCATAGGTAAACTATTTATCAAACTATTTAGTCTTTCTTCCGTAGAGGCAGCATGTATCTCTGTATCTATGACGCCAGGACTGATTGCATTAATTCGAATATTATGCGTCGCTGCTTCACGCGCTGCTGCAATTGTGAAAGTATTAATGGCGGCCTTTGATGCGGCATAATGCGCGAGATGGGTTCCGCCAAAACGTGCAGCTTCGGATGTAATATTCACGATATTCCCGCCGCCATTTTGTTTCATGCGTTGAATGGCTTCTCGGCAACAAATAAAGGTGCTAAAAACATTCGTAGAAAAAACAGATTGCAACGTGTCATGTGTAATGTTTTCTACTTGGCAAATGCCGCCATTAATACCCGCGTTATTGACGAGCGCTGTGACAGAACCGAGTTCTTTATCAACGGTTGTAAATAATGTAACGATCGCGTGTTCTGTTGCAATATCCGCTTTAACTGCAATGGCATGACCACCTGATTTAACGATCGTGTTAACGAGCTTATCTGCATTTTCTTTAGCAGTATTGTAGTTAATACAGACTGCATAGCCTTGTTGTGCAAGCAGTAAAGCGGTTGCTGCACCAATACCGCGACTTGCACCTGTTATGATGGCTACATTTTTCATTAGGCAATCTCTTTGGTGGGTAAATGGGCTTTTTCTGTAAAAGCATTATAACGACTGTTTACTATGTCGCGGTTTTCTTTATACCATTGAATAGTTTCTTTAATACCCTGAAGAATTGAAATTTGTGGTTTAAATCCATAGGACTGGGCCCGTGCCATATCCATCAAACGCTTGGCATCACCTTGAGGTTTGCTAATGTCCCATTTAATATCAATGGATCCATCAGGAACATTGGCGGCAACAATTTCGGCGATTTCTTTAATTGTGACACCTGTGCCGCTGCCCAAATTAATGGGTTCACTAATACCTTTTTCGATAGCCAGCATCATTCCATTGGCAACATCTTTTGCATGAATAAAATCACGGACCGGTGAGCCGTCACCCCACACGGTAAGTGGATTTTCTCCATTCATAGCACGATGAATTAATGAAGGGATGACCATAGCATTATTGGGATCAAAATTATCATAAGCACCATAGACATTGGCAGGGCGAACAATAGAGATTTTATCCCAGTTATATTCGAGTTTATATGCTTCTGCCTGAAGTTCTCCCATACGTTTTGCCCAACCAGCAAAGCGATCGTTAGGTGAAGGAAAGGTTTTCCAGACATCGTCTTCATAAAATACCTCAGCGGGCGCATAAACGCCCACAGAGCTGGTAAATAAAAAACGTTCTACACCAGAACGGCGTGCAGCTTCCATCATATTAATGCTAAACGTGATCGTTGGTACAAAAAAACTGGCAGGACGCTTAGCAGTCATGGCGGGTGAACCTTTTACACCGGCTAACTGGAAGACGATTTCCTGATCTTTGCATACTTCTAAACAGTTGCTGAATTCTCGTAGATCAGCTTGCTTAAAAGTGACGCCTTGCGGGGCATGATTGGGGTCATCTAAAGAAACAATAGTGACTTTTGCGCCTTGTTTGACAAGCATATCAACCAATGGACGACCAATAAGGCCTGTCCCGCCAGTGACTAATACTTTTTTCCTATTATAAAAACTCATGCTGTTACCTTGTTTATGTTCTTTGCAATATTTTCTTTCCACCAAGTTAGTGTTTTTTGAATCCCTGTGTCTAAATCTGTTTTAACTTTCCACCCTAATTCCTTTTTTGCAAGTTCACAATCGAGGAAAAGACTGGTTTTTATGGTAGGCTGCGAAAGATCATGTTCAATCTTTAATGATTTTCCAGAGTAATCCACAATTTTTTTGACAAGTTCTTTAATAGCAATCGCCTTACCATATCCGCAATTATATAAACGATATTTTTCAGATTGCTTTTGAATAGCAAGGTCAACAAAACTCACAAGATCATCGATGTAAAGCAAATCACGTTCTTCATCACCTGTACCCCAAACGGTAATTTTATCGCTGGCTTGCATGACTTTTGTAATAGTCGCACCAAAAACATGGCTGCGCTCCAAATCATATTTATCATGAGAACCATAGATATTCGAATGACGGATGGCTGTAAATTTTGTGTCTGAAATACCGGCATAAAATTCACACATTTTTTCGATGTAAAGCTTCGTGTTACCTACACCAAAGTAGCGTGGATGCAATGGATTGTTTGCATTAAAATCCGACTCTTTAAGTGCTTTATCACTGCTTTGATACATGACAGTGCAGCTAAAAAAGAGAACATGTTTAATTTTATGCTCAAACGCAGAACGAAATAGATAAGAATTCATAATAGCATTATCGGTGACATGAATATAAGGACGACTGATAATATCCTTAGAACCTGAAGTGGTTGCAGCAGCTTGAATAATGATATCCATTCCTTTAACAACGCGCTCCACATCTTCAGGCCGTCGTAAATCTGCCTGATGCCAAATAACATTCTTGCATGGATATTCGGGCCGTTGAAAGCGTACAGCATGCACTTCGTAGTCGTCTAGTTGACTTAATTGTTCTGTCATGTTGCGACCGATAAAACCAGTCGCGCCACAAATCAAGACTTTCTTTTTAATGCTCATGCCATGACCTCAACAGGTTTTTTTGCACCTTGAGTGACATACTGCTGCATGAATTGATCAATCACATGCGTGATGTACTCTCGTGCTTTTTGATCAACGGCATGATGGCATGCAATTGCAAATCCTTTATTCATGACGGTGTCTGCATTATTCAAATCGCCGCTGATGCGATGCGTATACATATTAAAAGCAGGGTGTCTTGCCATGTTGCCCGCAATAATGGGACGGGTTTCAATATTATTTTTTTGTATAAAAGAAGTGATTTCTTTCACTGTGAAAGGCGCACACTCTTTTAAAATAAAAGGGAAACCAAACCAGACGTGCTTACCCTTAGGTGTTTCTTGTTGGAATTGGAAAAAATCGCCATATTTAGCAAATTGCTTTAAATAAAAGTTAGCTGTTTCGCGACGGTTGTCAATCAATGCATTAAGTTTAGGTAACTGATGTTGACCCATAGCTGCATTCACTTCAGTAGGACGTAAGTTATATCCGAGATTAATAAAAATAAATCGTGGATCAATTTCAGGATACATTTTTACGTATTTTTGATGCTCATCCGCTTCGCGTGACCAACCGTGTGCGCGTAAGATACGCATGGTTTCTGTTAAGTCAAAATTATTGGTGACAGAAATACCGCCTTCCAATGTGCTGATGTGATGCGAGAAGAAGAAGCTGAAATTACCTACATCACCGAAACTACCGACAGATTTGCCATCGTAAAAAGAGCCCATCGCTTCGCAGCAATCTTCGATAACAAATAAATTATGTTTTTTAGCAAGAGACATAATGGCATCCATATTACAAGGATTGCCATAGACATGTACTAGTTTAATAGCCCGCGTTTTTGAGCCAATGGCCTGTTCTAGTTTATTCAGATCGAAATTGAAACTATTGATATCGCAATCAACTATCACAGGAACAAGATTATGCTGAATGATAGGCCAGATGGTGGTAGACCAGGAGAGTGCAGGTACAATGACCTCATCACCAGGTTTTAAATACTCTTTTGTAAAGGGATTAGCAAGTGCTGCGACTGCCAATAAGTTAGCAGAAGAGCCGGAGTTAGACATAACGCTATATTGTGTGCCTGCATAGCCCGCATATTGCTTTTCAAAAGCACGTACTTTTTTGCCCATCGTTGTGTAGGTTGAAAGCATCGTTTCTACGGCTGCAAATATTTCATCGCCACTGGTTGTAGGCTCATGCAGATGTACTACAGGACTTTCTGCTTTGAAAGAGAAATCAAAGCAGGTATCACAGTATTCTTTGATATTGTTTTGGATAGTATTCAACAGCTGTTGTTTTTTGTCCATAGAGATCTTTCTCTTTAAGTTAATTAACTTCTAATAGTTTATTTAATCGAGCATGACTGTACGCTTGTAAGTGAGCGTAGTCACGTCGTTGCCTTGCCATCATGCTGTAAGGTTGTTTATCATCATAATAAATAATTTGTGAACCACCCGACTCAAATTGAAATGGAACCAACAATAAGTCTTTGAGTGTTTCATAAAGTTGTGGTTTATCTTCAGGTTTTATGAAGAATAACATAAAACCACCGCCCCCCGCACCTAATAATTTCCCGCCGATTGCACCTGCTTTACGCGCTTTATCATAAATATCATCGATAAAACTTGGTGAAATAGTTGCGCTAATTTGACGTTTTAACATCCAGCTTTCATGTAATAAACGGCCAAAGTCAGTGATATCTTTTCCTCTGGATAAAATATGTGTGGCTTCATCGACCATCTCGTACATAGCATGTAATTCTTGTTTTTTATTGGGAATAGATTTAATTTTATCTGCGGCGATATCAGAAGCTGTGCGAGAAATGCCCGTAAAAAACAAGACCAAATGATCATGCAATAGATGCATTTGTTGAGGCGGTAGCACCAGCGGTGTGACATCAAAATCTCCATTGGGGTTAATGACAATTTTATTCAAGCCGCCATAAGCAGTTTCTATTTGATCTTGTACGCCGACATGCTCTTTTAGAATGTCACGTTCAATATGAATAGCTTCACAAGCCAATTCACGTTTGCTTGAGATGAGACCATGCAGCGCATACATAGCATGGAGTAATCCCACCGTAAATGCAGAGCTTGAACCTAAACCAGAGCGTGCAGGTAAGTCGCCTTGATGATGGATTTCAATACCTTGATTGAATCTCAAGTAATGAAGAACCGCTCTCACTGAAGGATGTTCAATGTCTTCATGAGTGCGTACTTCCTCTACTTTTTTCCAAACGACGCGTGATAAATGATTGAAGAAAGGGGGCAATACACGACATTGCAAATAGCAGTAATGATTCATGGTGCTAGCAAGAACCGCAGCGCCATGTTCTTGATACCAGGTATGGTAATCAGTGCCCCCGCCAAAAAATGAAATGCGATAGGGTGTACGGCTAATAATCATTTCAATCATCCCTTATTATGATAGATATCCAATGCTTTTTTTGTATCACCAAAATATTTAATTTGACCCGCTTCAAGCAGTAGGGCCTTGTTGCAAAATTCTGTTATCAGCTCATCAGAGTGCGTTGCTAAGACCACGATGCTAGATTGATTTAACAGTGAAATCATTTTTTGTCTAGCTTTTTCTATAAAATCAGCATCGCCGGCACCAAAAATTTCATCAATCAACAAAATATCAGGTTTGATACTGGCTGATATGGCAAAAGCCAGTCTTACCATCATGCCAGAGGAATACGTGCGAACAGGCATCGAGAGATAATCACCCAGTCCCGTTAATTCGGCTATTTCTTCAGTTTGATTTTTGATCTCTTGCAGTGTAAAACCCTGGAGTCTGCTACGTATCACAATATTTTCATAACCCGTTAGTTCAGTTTCCATGCCTGGCGTTAAATCCAGCATGGGAGAGATATTGCCATTAATAGTCATATGGCCTGATGTAGGTTCATAGATGGTTGCTAATAAACGCAACAGAGTGCTTTTGCCAGAACCATTATGCCCGATGAGACCGATACGATCTCCGTGTTCAAATCGCAGAGAAATATGATTGAGCGCATTGACCATAACATGTTTATTTGCATCTTCGACTACTCTACCGCCGGTTGCCAGGCGCAAAAAACATTTTTTAAAGGAGCGTGAATTCAGATTGTAGATAGGAAATGCAACAGAGACAGAATGTAAATCTATTATTGCCATGGTGTATGCTCCTATAACCAATAAACGATTCTTGCACGGTATTTAGAAAACATCTTCATGCACAAGAAAAGTCCCATGGACGTGATGAGCGCTACCATACCAAATGTAGTCCACTCCGGCTGAGCTCCTAATAAAGGTGCTCTAATGAGTTCAACAAAAGAATAAAATGGATTTAACAATACAATAAAGCGATCTTCTTCGGGTAACAGGACAGGATTCCACATAATGGGCGTCAGAAAGAATGCCACTTGAATCAAACTTCTAACAATCTGCACAATATCGCGATAACGGGCACCCAGCATGCCAAGTATCAAGCCATAGCTAATGGAATTAATATAAATCACGAGTAATCCAGGAATAAGCATTAAAGTATAAAAATTCACTTTGGCAACTTCATGGTAAATCGCAAGAATGGGAAGCATCACAATAATATTATGAAAAAATATGATGACATTGCGCATCGCAACCCGGTGAATATAGAGACTATACGGCAGCTTGATTTGCTTTACTAAAGACTCCGATTGCGTGAATGCTTCTGTTAGATCACTGAATTGTGAAGAAATAAGTGACCAGGCAAGCATTCCAGCTACTAAAAAAGGAAAATAAACTTGTAGGTTAGAATGAAACAGATGTCCATATAAATAACCCATGGAATAAACCGTGATCGCCATACTCAAGGTAATCCAAAACGGCCCTAAGACAGAACGGCGATAGCGCAGCTTGACATCCTGATAGGCAAGCATAAACCAGACTGTCCATTTTTTAAATCCATCTCGCAGATCACTCATGGCAAGCTGCTGATGAGAGGGTTGCCTTGAGCGAACGCTGTCATTGATGAAAGGAGATGATGGATCCGCTGCAACTGATTCAATAGTCATAATTAATATGATTTTTCCGTGGTAAGCTACAAGGTGCGAAATCTTATCACGGAAGCAGCGCTAAAACAAATGCCTTGAATCCATCGCGAAATTTTTTTGGCGAAAAATCACGCGCATTTGTAATACAACAATCTGATGAAAAAATAGACCGATTATTTTCAAATTCCCTCACAGCATTTTGCAAAGAAGAAACCGTTTGCTGGTCAAAAAATATTCCCGTTGGATTCTCCTGATCAAGCCCACGCACCGTTTCCAATGCACCGCCCTTCCCATAAGCAATTACCGGTGTCCCACACGCTTGCGCTTCAAGCGGCAAAAACCCAAAGTCCTCTTCTGCGGCAAATACAAATGCTTTTGCCCGCTGTAAATAATGAATTAATTTTTCATTCGATTGATAGCCTAATATCGTCGTATTACGGCCCGCTTTTGATTTTATTTTATTCATTTCCGGCCCGCTGCCGATGACGATTAATTTTTTATCAGGCATGCTTGAAAAAGCTTCCACAATCAAATCGATTTTTTTATAAGGAACCAGGCGGGAGGCGGTCACATAGTAATCTTCTTTGTAAAGATGCGGTGTAAATGCCGACACATCCACAGGAGGATAAATGACCTGTGCTTCGCGGCGGTATGTTTTCCAGATACGTTTCGCAATAAATTTAGAATTAGCGACAAAATGGTCTACACCATTGGCTGTTCGCAGATCCCAAAGACGCAGCTTATGCAAAAAATGTTTAGCAATATGGCCTTTGATGCCGCGGTCTAAGCCTGTTTCTTTTAGATACTGATGTTGTAAGTCCCAGGCATAGCGCATGGGCGAATGAATATAGCTAATGTGGATTTGATTCGGCCCCGTGATTGCGCCTTTAGCGACCGCGTGCGAGCTGGAAATGACTAAATCATAAGCAGACAAATCAAGCTGTTCAATCGCCATCGGCATCCATGGCAAGTAACTGCGATAATGTTTTTTTGCAAAAGGAAGCCGTTGAATATAAGTTGTTTTAACGGGTTTATTATGTAAAAAACCTCGTTGCTCAAGCGGTACAAAATCCACGACTGCAAAAATATCTGCATCTGGATAACATTGAATGATCTCACCCAACACCCGCTCGGAGCCCGCATGGGTGATGAGCCAGTCACAGATAATTGCTGTTTTCATAAGAGTATTTACTTTTTTCAAAATTAATTAGCGTTTACCAACATTGTCATTCCCAAATCTCTAAACTGTCATTCCCGCGAAGGCGGGAACCTATCATCACTTGCCCCTCACTGTAAACATTGCTTGATAATTTAATTGTCATGGCATTGTTTTATCTTTAGTGATACTTGCTGAATAGGTTCCCGCCTTCGCGGGAATGACAATTAAGCAGCAATTTGCCTAAATTCAGCGCGATTGCCATGGGTGCAGTAACCGAGTCAAATTACTAGGTTAAAACTCCATATTCCCATACAATAACCACTCAGAAGAATATCATATCTCGGACCATTATGCTGCCCAAAGGTTTACTAAAAGAATATTCCCAACTCCTCGTCCTACTGGCTCGAGGCTTAGACGTCTTTGCCATTATGGCCGCCGGGCTATTGGCCTATTTTTATAAGTTCGAAGATTTTAGTCTCCCGGTTATTTATATCACCGCATTAG
Source organism: Legionellales bacterium (assembly GCA_023265835.1). Taxonomy (GTDB): domain Bacteria; phylum Pseudomonadota; class Gammaproteobacteria; order DSM-16500; family DSM-16500; genus UBA4722. The sequence continues at coordinate 1,389 of JAHFSI010000038.1, read as the reverse complement.
GCATTGCCGCCGTATTGGTCCTAATCGTTTTTTCAGGATTTCACATCTACGAATCCGCACGAACAATTAGTTTTTGGCGCTACATCATTAAATTATTACAAGCCGTTGCCGTCGTGCTGCTACTATTGGCCGGGCTCGCTTTTTTAACTAAAACCGGTGAAAGTTTCTCACGCGGCTGGTTTATGCTATGGGCCGGTTTCACCGTGTTTTTGCTATTGTTATTTAGAGGCAGCATGATGCTGATGTTACGCTTGATGCGTTCAAAAGGATTCAATGAACGGCGTATTATCATCATTGGGGCAGGGCAGTTAGGCCAGCAATTAGCTGAGACGGTGCAGCATGCACTCTGGACAGGATTTCATATTGCTGCCATTTGGGACGACAATTCTGTGACGCAGCCGTCTATCCGTGGTGTACCTGTCACTCCAATGCCCGCCGCGATAGATGACTATCTTGCTACTGCCAAAGAAAACATCGATGAAATTTGGCTTGCCTTGCCTTTGCATGCCGAAAAACGCATTAAAGCTATTTTGCATGACCTGCGGCATCAAACCATCACGACACGTTTAGTATTAGATATTTTTGGAATGGACCTAGGTTTGCTCAATCATTCCATTACACAATTAGCTGGATTTCCCGTCATTAATGTCTGTTCAACGCCCATGATTGGTGTAAATCGCATGGTCAAAGCCGTCGAAGACCGTATTTTGTCGGCGGTCATTTTAATGCTCGCAAGCCCTGTCTTTTTAATCTTAGCCTTTCTCATTAAGTTAAGCTCGAAAGGCCCTGTTTTTTATAAACAAAAACGCGTGAGCTGGAACGGCAAAGAATTTTCAATGCTAAAGTTTCGCACCATGCCAGTCAATGCAGAAGCTGACACGGGCCCAGTCTGGGCCAAAGAAGGGGAGGGCCGTGCCACACAAATCGGCCGATTTTTACGTAAGACCAGCTTAGATGAGCTGCCGCAATTTATTAATGTGTTGTGCGGTGATATGTCCATTGTAGGCCCACGTCCCGAACGCATGGTTTTTGTGAACCAGTTTAAAGACCAAATTCCGAATTATATGCAAAAACATCTCGTGAAAGCGGGCATTACCGGCTGGGCACAAGTGAATGGCTGGCGCGGTAATACGAGTTTAGAAAAACGCATCGAATATGATTTATATTATATTGAAAATTGGTCGCTGCTATTAGACCTAAAAATCATTTTTCTGACTTTTTTTAGAGGATTTATTCATAAAAATGCCTATTGAAATCTTAGTCGTTGGCGGTGCAGGCTACATTGGTTCTCATATGGTAGAAACACTGCGTCAAGCCAATATCCTGTCCGTAGTTCTTGATAATCTTTCGACGGGTCATGCGAGTTCGGTATTGGATGCAAAATTAATT
>JAHFSI010000037.1 GCA_023265835.1 Legionellales bacterium | reverse complement strand
ATAAACGAATTAACAAAAATAAAACAAAAATTAATTGGCGATTTACAAAATCTAAAGCAAGAAAAAGTTTGGGTTATACACCACTGAAACATTCGGAAAAACTTATTTGACGGGGTACTAGTTTTATAGTCATGATTAGTGCCTCTCAGTTTGTTATTGAACTATTTAAGCTTAAAACAAACTAAGAGGTATCTAGGTGTGGTTCGGTTAGGAAGTTAACCGAGTCGGTTAGCGGGTTATGCTTTAACGGGTAAATTAATACGGTCTTTGGTGATAAACTCGCATGCCTCAGCTAGATATCCACGAATAGTATCTTCACTTACATCTAGTTCTGAGCTGATTTTTTGCAAGGCATATCGAATGCTCCCTTTATTGCCACCAGTAGCTAAATTTCGAGGTGCTCTAGGGTCAAAATTATACATGTCAATTGCCATTCCAAGCAGAATTTTTAAAAGGGTCATGCGCTCACTGTCAGAAAGAATAGTTTTAAGTTCTGACTTCCCATGGGCACCATTAAAATATCTTTCCACATCAACCGCATATACCAAAGTGTTTTCATTGATTTCGGATGAAGGATCAACCCTTCTTATTACATTTGCGTAAGTTGCTCGTTTGATATCAGTTATGCGATCGGCACAAACACGGACGTTTTCATTTTGCCAATTAGTCGAGACATGATATTTATTTAGCGTATCAATGAGGACTGGGATTTTTATATCTTTTCTTTTAATTTTTATTACACTATCTGTAAAAGGGAGGCGTCCAATATCTTCAAAGTTTATATTTTCATTGTTTTTCAACTGAATATAGTTCCATTCATTGTCTTCTTTTTCACTACCCCAAATTATAAAACTAATCTTTTCATTTTTTTCCCATCGTATTAGAGCGGGTGTTTTTTCATTACGTGATTTTTCTAAATAGATTCTTATTTTTTCAATGCTACTCCCTGAGAAGGATATTAAATAAAGATCATTTTTGTTAACGCCATCATCATTCCAAAATAAATGTACGGTATCAGGATTGACTCCTAAGCTTAAATAGAGCGCTTCATGTATTGTTAGAGCGTGAAAAGAACCCCAATTTTTTGTTATTATTCCTTCGTCAGGTGCATCTGCTTTTTCAAAGTATTTCGCTTGTTTTGTCGGGTAATTGTAAATCTTATCCATCAGCATGCTCCTTCGATGTTGGTTCAATGCGATTAGTATGAAAAGATATAACGTTGCGATTGGCCAAGGCTTCTAAATAATCTGCCCAATGCTGCATCATCTTTCTTCGTTCAGGCAGATACTCAGCATAGTTATAGGCTGCTCTAACATTATCTCTTTCAGAATGTGCTAGCTGTCGCTCAATAGCGTCGCGGTTCCAGCCTTGTTCATTTAATAGAGTTGAAGCCAAGCTGCGAAATCCATGGCCTGTCATTTCATCGGTGGTATAACCAAGGCGACGAAGCGCGCCTAAAACTGTATTTTCCGACATAGGTCGTTTAAATGAGCGCACCCCCGGAAATACGTATTTTCCTTCACCTGTTAGTGCATGTAGTTCTTTCAGTATTGAAATAGCTTGTGTGCTCAATGGAATTATATGAATAGCACGCATTTTCATTTTATTTGCAGGTATGCGCCATTCAGCAATTTCAAAATTAAATTCATTCCATTCAGCTTTACGTAATTCACCAGGACGTACAAAAAATAATGGAGCTAATCTCAATGCGCATTTAGTAACAAAAAATCCTTCATAGGAATTAATGGCGCGCAGAAGCTCACCAACTTTTTTGGGGTCAGTGATACTGGCATGATGGCGTTTTCTAACAGGTGCTAACGCGCCGCGCAGATCGCCTGAGGGATCGCGTTCAGCACGGCCAGTGGCAATAGCGTAACGAAACACTTGGCCGCAGATTTGCTGCGCACGGTGTGCGGTTTCGACTGCGCCACGACCTTCTATGCGTCGTAATACAAGGAGTAACTCAGGTGCAGTGATTTCAGAAATAGGGCAGTTTCCAATCCATGGGAAAATATCTTTCTCAAATCGGCGAAGGATTCTGTCTCGATGGTCTTCTGTCCATTTAACAGAAAATTTGGTACACCACTCAATTGCTATAGCGTGAAAGCTATTTTCAGCGGCAGTTTTGATCGAGCGTTTATTGAGCTTTTTAAGCATACCAGGATCACGGCCATCTGCGACCTGCTTGCGGGCTATGTCTCGTTTCTCCCTGGCTTCTAATAAAGTCACATCGGGATAGACGCCAAGCGCAAGAACTCGTGGCTTATCTGCAAAGTAATACTTGAATCGCCAGTATTTAGAGCCGTTCGGGAAGACATGCAGAAACAAACCTTTTTCATCAGAGAGCTTATAAGCTTTTTCACGCGGTTTTGCTGTGCGTATGGTGAGATCTTTTAGCGTCATTAGGGTAATCTCCAAATCAGGGTATCAAAATACCCCTAATTGTGACCCTAAGTGCCGCCGGATTTTAACGATTCTCATGGGTCGACTTCGAACCATGATAAGAGAAAAACCCATAATTTTCAATGGGTTTTGAACGATTTTGAACTGCTTGGAATTGGTAATTGGTGGAGGCGGCGGGAATTGAACCCGCGTCCGTAAGCTCTCTACCGTTGGTTCTACATGCGTAGTCTTGTCATTAAGTTTTAACTGCTCATCACCTGACAGACAAGATGACTAAACAGCGAGCCCAGAAGTTTTAGCAGCGAGCCTTGGGCAGGTTTTGCTGCGAGCTTGTAAGCTATGACTCCTCTGGTTAACTTACGTTAGCCCCGATCGTACAAGCACGATCGGTGAGAAGTGCCCTGCCGGTTTTTAAGCGGCTTCGGATACCACTTCAGAAGCGTCGTAAAACACTTCGTCATTGATATCACGAGCAAAGTTGTCGTTTTTGGCAACTATTTGATTTGTAACATTTTTTACGAGGTGAAGTTACGTCCTCGGCATGCCCCTCGGGCTTTGCAACCCACGTCGAAACCGGGTCGCCCCCAAAAGAGATTCTACATTAAAAGTATACACTAAGAAATGGAAAAATATAGGGTAAAAATGATTAAAATTTGGGTTTCTTCATAAGCCGTTGTTTCTCGCGCTGCCAATCGCGGTCTTTTTCTGTTGCTCGCTTATCATGCTGTTTTTTGCCTTTTGCTAGAGCAATATCAAGTTTGACGCGGTTGTTTTTCCAGTATAATTTCAACGGGATAAGAGTATAGCCTTTGCGTTCCACGCTGCCGATTAGCTTATTTAATTCACTTTGGTGGAGGAGCAGTTTTCGGGTCCGTTGGGGGTCGGGGTGGACGTGGGTTGAAGCAGTCAATAGGGGGGTGATGGAAGAACCTAGTAACCAGGCTTCACCATTTTTTAGCAATACATAGCTTTGGTCGAGTTGTATTCGGCCAGCGCGTATGCTCTTAATTTCCCATCCGTGCAAGACAAGACCGGCCTCATAATGGTCTTCCATACTAAACTCATGATGGGCCTTGCGGTTTACAGCGATGGTGGTATCAAATTTTTGTTTGTCATTCATGGCAAGGCAGTATAATAGCGTCTGGTTAAAATTCATAGAGTAAAGTAGCGATGAATGTCATAAAACGCAGTGCGATGGTCATGTATTCGCCTCGGCAAATGTTTGAACTCGTCAATAACATTGAAGATTATCCCCGTTTTTTGCCGTGGTGTGCGGCGAGTACTATTCTCCATCAGGATGAAAAAGAAATAGAGGCCAAACTAGAAATTGTTTGGTCGGGCATTCATAAAAGTTTTACTACGCGTAATCATTTGCACCAACATGAACGAATTGAAATTACATTGGTGCATGGTCCTTTTCGTCATTTAGAAGGCCGATGGAAGTTTATCCCGCAAGGTGAGCAGGGATGTATAGTGGATTTAGAATTAAAATTTGATTTGGCTGGGCGATTAATAGATAAATTATTTCAGCCTATTTTTAATCATATCGCGAATTCATTAGTTGATCTGTTTTGTAAACGCGCGGCAGAAATTTATGGCATCGAATCAAAAAATAACGGTTGAAGTGGCGTATGCTAAACCGGAATTACAACGCATTCTTGTGATACAAGTCAATGAAGGTTGCACGATACAAGATGCAATTGAATGCTCGGGTATTTTAGAGCTTTTTCCAGAAATTGATTTAACCAAACAAAAAGTGGGAATATTTGGTAAGAAAAAAGAATTAATGGATGCGTTACAACAACATGATCGAGTTGAGATTTATAGGCCGTTGATCATGGATCCTAAGGAAGCACGGAAAAAACGGGCAATTCCTCCATCATTAAAAAAGAAATATAAAAAGCGTGGTTTTTTAAAATAATTCATAGGTTACTTACCAAACGGCTGTTCTGTGACCGAGCTAATGTCTTTTAATCGGTCGCCTCGAAAAATTAAGGTAAGGTTTCTTTCTACGCCTTTACCATAGCCTGGTTTATTGGTATAGACATAATCAACGCGGTTATCTCTAAAGGTATTAATTAAAACCGGTGTACCTAAAAGACCTTGGACTTCTTCTTTTGACATACCAATATGAAGTTTATTGACGTTGTCTTGTTCGATGATATTGCCTTGCTGTACGTTTATTTTATGTACGCAGCCTGAAAGGAGTATCAACGTACTTAAGAAGGTGATTATTTTATACATGGCCATTTCCAATTGAGTGAATCAAAGTTAAACGCGATGATATCTGATTCCGGATAGTTTTGTAACCTGTTAGAATTATTTATTTGTTTAGCCAGGGATTGATCGTGAATAACTCAGATTTGAAAAAAGCAGGACTAAAAGTGACCTTGCCGCGCATTAAGATTTTGGAAATATTAGAAAATGCGCGAGACCGGCATTTGAGTGCGGAAGACATTTATAAGAGTTTGGTCGAATCGGGTGAGGATATTGGGTTAGCGACTGTTTATCGAGTATTGACTCAATTTGAAGAAGCCAAGTTAGTAGTGCGCCATCATTTTTCTGAAGGGCATTCGGTTTTTGAGCTGGATTTAGGTGCGCATCACGATCATCTGGTTTGTGTGAAGTGTGGGCTGGTGGAAGAGTTTGTTGATGAATTGATTGAAAGTCGGCAGCAAGCGGTGGCTAAAAAAGCAGGGTTTTGTATGACAGACCATAGTTTGAATATTTATGGGATTTGTAAAGGGTGTCAGTAAATGTAATAGGTTATTAGATCACCTTCTCTATCATCTCTTTTGCATGTGCCAAAACTTTAGTTGTAATCTGCACGCCGCCTAGCATCCTTGCGAGTTCTTTAATTTTTTCTTCAAGCGAGAGAATGGCAATATGGGTATGGTGTGCATTATCTCGTTGGGCTTTGGCAACTCGTATATGTTGATGCCCTTGGGCAGCGACTTGGGGCTGGTGGGTAATACATAGTACTTGATGTGTTTTTCCTAAACGACGTAAGAGTTGACCGGTGATTTCCGCGGTGCTGCCGCCTATGCCCACGTCAACTTCATCAAAAATTAATGTGGGTGTGGAATGTTCTAAGGCAGTGGTCATATGAATGGCCAGTGCAATGCGTGAGAGCTCGCCCCCTGAGGCAATTTTTGCTAATGGTTGCAGTGGCTGTCCGTCGTTGGTTTTAATTTGAAAAATAATTTTATCTTTACCATAAGCGTTGATAGCAGAAGTGTCAGTATTGTCAAACTGGATGGCAAATTCAGCGTGCGGCAATGCCAGTTCGTGGATAACGGGAGTGAGTTCGGTTATTAATTTTTTTGCAGCTTGTTTGCGGCTATTGCTGAGTTTATCAGCGGCCGTATGATATTGTTCTGCGAGTTGATTCAGTTTCTTGGTTAATTCAGCAAAACGCGTATCGCTTAATTCCAATTGATTATATTCAGTCGTTAATTTTTGCTGTAACTCCACTAATTCATTAGGCCCTACTTTATGTTTGCGTGCGATATCAAACAACGTGCTGATGCGTTGTTCTATCCAAGACAAACGTTCAGGGTCTAGCGAACAGGAATCCAAATAATGACGTAATTCATCTTCAAGATCGCTGAGTTGGATAATGGTATTTTGTATGGTCTCAATCCACGTCGCAATTTTAGGATCAATTTGGCGTACTTTTTCTAGCGTATGCAGCGCATGGTTCAGCATTTGTAAGGCATTTTGTTCTTCAGTATCAGTCAGGGCGCCCAATGTCAGGTTGATATGCTGAAGCAATTCATCCGCATGGGCGAGCTGTCTATGTTCTAAATCTAGCGCTTCAAATTCCTCGGGCCCTAGATTTAATTCTTCAAGCTCTTGGAGTTGAAATTTTAAAAAATCACCTCTGGAAGCACGGTCCTGAATAAGATCCTGTAACACCTGCATTTCTTGGTGCAATGTGTGCCACTCCTCGGCAAGAGTCTGCACACTGTCCACGAGATAAGAGTGGCCTGCATAGCGGTCTAGCAAAGCTCGCTGCTTGTCTGTTTTTAACAAAGACTGATGTTCATGTTGTCCATGAATTTGGATCAGCATTTCGCTGAGTTCACGTAACGGCTGTAACGTGCTGGGCATCCCATTGATATAACTGCGTGAACGCCCATCTTGGTAAAGGGTACGGCGCAGAATACAATCTTGGGTGGAGGGATCGAGCAGGTCATGGCTTTTTAACCAATGCTGCGCTTCAGGCAGTTTGCTCACGTCAAATGTTAGGCTAATTTCCACTTTTTCTTGTCCGGGGCATACCCAATCATTCGTTGCGCGTGCACCTAATGCTAACAGTATCGCATCAATTAAAATGGATTTACCTGCGCCAGTTTCACCTGTAATGACGGTCGTCCCTTTTTTGAATTCAAGATTGAGTTCCTGGATGGTGATCAAATTATGAATATAAATTTGAGTCAACATGACATTATCCTTTTGAGTATTGTAATTTTTTGCCCCAATGCAGTTTGCTGCGTAATGCTTTGAAATAGTGATAATCCACTGGATGAATCAAATGTAAGGGGTTTGGATTTTTATAAATTTTAATATGACAACCGCCAGGGGCATCCAATGCTTCACGACCATCGCAACTGATGCGAGGAGAAGTGGGATTGTTGGGCGAGACAATAATATTAATTTGACAGTTTCCTTCAATCACAATGGGCCGGCTGCTTAAGGTATGGGGAAACATGGGGACCATGACAATCGCATCCAGATGGGGATGTAAGATCGGGCCGCCACCGGACAACGCATATGCCGTAGACCCAGTGGGCGTTGCGATAATCAAGCCGTCGGAATCTTGGCTGCAAACAAATTGGTTATCAATATAAATTTCAAACTCAATCATGTGCGGTTTGGCATCGGGGAGCAAAGCCACTTCATTTAGCGCATTATCTTGTCCTATTAATTTATTGTTTAATTTAATATTTGTAGTCAGCAGGAAGCGCTTTTCTAAAATATATTTTCCTGCCAAAATAGATTTTACTTTCTCTAATTCGGTTGGCAGTACATCGGTGAGGAAACCTAAGCTGCCGCGATTAATGCCAAGGACAGGGATGGTTTGATTGACAATAGCATGGGCTGCATGCAATAAACTTCCATCACCGCCGACAACAATTAAAAGGTCGCATTCTGTGCCGAGCTGCTCACGAGGAATAGTTGGCAATGAAGGATCATTCAGTGACTCTGCTGTTTCGGCCTCAACCAGGGTTTTTTGAGATAATTGAGCGAGATAGTGAATTAATGCCTTAAGGGTTTCTTTGACTCCCTCGTTCTTAACTCGACCATAAACGCCCACGGTTTTAAATAAGGTTGACATATTAAATCCTATGCTCGGAGATTGCTGAAGTTTTGTGTTATATTAACTGATTCCATAGCATAATGAGAGTAAATTAATGAGTGATTTTTCCATCGGTCAACGAGAACAACAGATATTAAAAACGTTGATTGAACGCTATATTCAAGAAGGCACTCCGATTGGTTCAAAAACATTGGCAGGGGAGAGCGCATTAAGCTTAAGTCCAGCCACTATTCGTACCATTTTGGCTGATTTGGAAGACGCGGGTTATTTGACCTCGCCGCATACTTCTGCGGGCCGTATTCCGACTCCTTCAGGCTATCGATTTTTTGTAAATAGCTTGTTACAGGCCAAACCATTGGATAGCGCTGAAGTTGCAACGTTAAAAACCACATTGGATCCGGACATGGCCATGCCTAATTTATTGCATTCGGCCTCTTCTTTGCTATCCAATCTGACAAAATTAGCGGGGATTGTTGCTTTGCCGCGCCGTAACCGTATTGAATTGCGTCAAGTGGAATTTTTGGCCCTTTCAGCGAATAGAGTATTAGTGATTTTGGTATTGAATGATAGAGAAGTGCAAAATCGAGTGATTTATACAGACCGTATTTATTCAAAAGGTGAATTGCAACAAGCTGCCAACTATCTCAATGCGCATTATTCGGGTAAAGATTTATTGACTATTCGTGCTGAATTAGTAAAAGAGATGAGAGAAGACCGCGATACCATGGCACGCTTATTGCAAGCGGCGGTGGATGTAGGGCGTAAAGCGTTTGATACGCAAGAAGCCGTTACAAAAGATTATATTCTAGCAGGGCAGAACAACCTATTAAATTGTACGCAAAATGAAGCAGATTTAGATCGTATACGCATTTTGTTTGGTGCGTTTACTGAAAAACAAGAAATTTTGAATTTATTAGACCATGCGCTAGGAGCAGAAGGAATTCAGATTTTTATCGGAAGAGAATCGGGATATGAGTCATTGGATGAATGTAGTATTGTGACGGCTTCGTATTCGGTTGATGGGCAGCTATTAGGCAGTTTAGGGGTCATTGGATTGACGCGTATGCCTTATGATCGAGTGATTTCTGCAGTGGACATGACAGCGAAATTATTATCTGCGGCATTGAATCAGAGCCCATAAGCCCATATGTTACCCAAATAATAAAATTTTTTTGTGGACGGAGGTCAATGTGACACCAAAAATGCATAAAACCAGCGATACACCTGAATCATCTTACGACGAGCCTGTCACCGCTGAGGCAGAGTCTCCCTCAGAATTACAAGCACAACTGGCGGCTGAAAAAGAAAAAGCCAATCAATATTGGGAAAGGTTATTGCGCTTGCAAGCTGAGATGGATAATTTACAGCGGCGTGTGGAACGTGATGTGGCGAATGCGCATAAATATGCGCTGGAAAAGTTTGTATCAGAGCTTTTGCCGATTGTGGACAGCTTAGAGCGGGCCATCGCAACGCACAGCAATGAAGAGTCGGGCGCAGGCAGCCTATTAGATGGCGTTAGCCTCACATTAAAAATGTTTTATGCAGGGCTTGAGAAATTCGGCGTGCAGCAAGTCGACCCTTTATCTCAACCTTTTAATCCTGAATTACATCAAGCAGTTTCTACGCAAGTCGATTGTGATGCCAAACCAGGCACGGTGATTGCAGTGCTGCAAAAAGGCTATCTTTTGAACAACCGATTGGTAAGGCCCGCATTAGTTGTTGTGTCAAAATGACCTTGAAAAAGAGCAAACAGGCCCCCATATAGACAAGTAATAATTGATTTTTTTTGGAGAAAATACACATGGCAATGAGCAAAATTATCGGTATTGACTTAGGTACAACGAATTCATGCGTTGCGGTCATGGATGGAGATAAAGTGCGGGTGATTGAAAACGCAGAAGGAGACCGTACCACGCCTTCTATTGTTGCATACCTCGATAACGATGAAATCATCGTAGGACAACCTGCAAAGCGTCAAGCGGTCACCAATCCTGCTAATACTATTTATGCAGCAAAACGCCTCATTGGCCGGCGCTTTGACGAAGAAGTGGTACGCAAAGACAAAGAAATCGTTCCTTATAAAATTATACGGGCTGATAATGGGGATGCCTGGATAGAAGCACATGGCAAGCAGATTGCGCCGCAACAAGTTTCTGCACAAGTTCTCATGAAGATGAAAAAAACCGCGGAAGATTTTCTCGGACATCCGGTGACGGAAGCCGTTATTACTGTTCCTGCTTACTTCAATGATTCACAGCGCCAAGCGACGAAAGATGCAGGCCGTATTGCAGGTTTGGAAGTGAAACGTATTATCAATGAACCCACTGCAGCTGCTTTAGCGTTTGGTATGGACAAGAAAGGCGGCGATCGTAAAATTGCCGTATACGATTTGGGCGGTGGTACTTTTGATATTTCTATCATTGAAATTGCTGCGGTGGATGGTGAGCATCAGTTTGAAGTGTTATCTACAAACGGCGATACGTTCTTGGGCGGTGAAGATTTTGATTTGCGTATCATGAATTATTTGATTGATGAATTCAAAAAAACATCTGGCATTAATTTACGTAATGATCCTTTGGCGTTACAGCGCTTAAAAGAAGCGGCCGAAAAAGCCAAGATTGAATTATCTTCTGCGCAGCAGACTGACATTAATCTTCCTTATATCACGGCGGATGCAAGCGGGCCTAAACACTTAAATATCAAGATGACACGCGCCAAACTAGAATCTTTGGTTGAAGATTTAATTGAACGTACGGTTGAGCCTTGCAAGATTGCGATTAAAGATGCTGGCATCAATCCTAGTGATATTGCAGATGTGATTTTAGTGGGCGGTCAAACACGTATGCCGCGTGTTCAGGAAATGGTTAAGAAAATATTTGAAAAAGAACCGCGTCGTGATGTAAATCCTGATGAAGCGGTTGCTGTGGGTGCAGCTATTCAAGGCGCTGTATTATCAGGCGCAGTAAAAGATGTTTTATTACTGGATGTGACACCGTTGTCTTTGGGTATCGAAACGTTGGGTGGTGTGATGACTAAGCTTATAGAAAAAAACACCACGATTCCTACAAAAGCCAACCAGGTATTTTCCACCGCAGGAGACAATCAAACGGCTGTAACTGTGCATGTGTTGCAGGGTGAACGCGAAATGGCATCTGCCAACAAATCGTTGGGTCGATTTGACTTGACCGATATTCCACCCGCTCCACGCGGTATGCCGCAGATCGAAGTCAACTTTGATATTGATGCAAATGGTATTTTGCATGTATCAGCTAAAGATAAAGCGACGGGCAAAGCGCAGTCGATTGTCATCAAAGCATCGAGCGGATTGTCTGAAGATGAAATCAAAAAAATGGTGAAAGATGCAGAGGCGAATGCAGCGGAAGATCGTAAGTTCCATGAATTAGTGAATGTACGTAATCAAGCAGACAATATGATTCACAGCGTGACTAAGTCCATGAAAGAGGCGGGCGATAAAGTATCTGCTGATGATCGTAAGAAGATTGAGCAAGCTGTTGAAGCGTTAAAAGAAGCGGTTAAAGGGAATGATAAAGACTTGATCGAAGCGAAGACAAAAGATTTAACGGATGCTTCAGCTAAAATGAGTGAGCATTTGTATGCGAACCAACCAGGGCAACAGCCGGGACAGGGCGGCCCTGAAGCTCAGCAGTCACATGAAAATGCAAGTCCAAAGGGTGATGCGGTTGTGGATGCGGAGTTTGAGGAAGTGAAGGATGATAAGAAATAAAGGACTTTTTTGATATATTTATTCCCCCCTTCCTGACCTTCCCCCTGAGGGGGAAGGAATGTTCTAATTGTCTAGGTTTTTTAAATTATGTCAAAACGTGACTACTACGAGGTACTCGGCCTCTCCCGCGATGCCAGTGATGAAGAAATAAAAAAAGCATTTCGCCGTCTTGCGATGAAACACCACCCAGACCGTAATCCTGGCAACAAAGTATCGGAAGAACACTTTAAAGAAGCACGAGAAGCCTATGAAGTCTTAGCGGACAGTCAAAAACGTGCCATGTATGATCAATACGGCCACGCGGGCATGGGAGGATTTGCCTCTGGCAGCGGCATGGGCGGTATGAATTTTGGTGATATTTTCGGTGATATTTTCGGCGATATTTTTGGGGGTGGACGGCATGGCCCGCAGCGCGGTGCCGATTTGCTATATAACCTTGAAGTTAGTCTGGAAGAGGCTGTATTAGGCCATACGGTGGAAATCAGCGTGCCTACTCACGTTGCTTGTCCAGAATGTCATGGCAGCGGCGCACGCAAAGGAGCCAAGCCCATGACATGTCATGATTGCGATGGCTATGGACAAGTGCGCATGCAGCAAGGTTTTTTTTCCGTACAACAAACTTGTCCTACTTGCCGCGGCCAAGGAAAGTTAATTAAAGATCCTTGTTCTGCTTGCAGGGGCCAAGGACGTCGTAAACAAATTAAAAAATTATCTGTTAAAATACCGCCTGGCGTGGATTCGGGTGACAGAATACGTCTTAGCAATGAAGGTGAGGCGGGTGATCCAGGTGGTGCATCAGGCGATTTATACGTACAAATTAACGTACGCGCGCACGAAATCTTTACACGGGACGGCGTTAATTTACAATGTGAAGTTCCTGTGAGTTTTGTCATCGCAGCGTTGGGCGGCGAATTAGATGTACCAACTCTCAATGGACGTGTAAAATTAAAAGTGCCTCATGAAACGCAATCTGGCAAAGTATTCAGATTAAAAGGCATGGGGGTGCCGCCTGTACGGGGAGGCGCGCCAGGTGATATGATATGCAAAGTCGTTGTTGAAACACCCGTCAATTTGACTCATAAGCAACAAGAATTGTTGCAGCAATTTGAAAAAACGTTATCCACGGATAATAAACATAGTCCTCGATCAAAATCGTGGTTTGATCAGGTGAAGAAATTTTTTGAAGATATGAAACGATAGAGAGAATTCATTTATGGTAAAAGTTCCTATGACTGTACAAGGTGCTGCGATGTTACGTGAAGAATTGCATCGATTAAAATCAGTTGAACGTCCTCGCATTATTGATGCCATTGCAGAAGCCAGGGCCCATGGCGATTTAAAAGAAAATGCTGAATATCATGCAGCGCGTGAACAACAAAGTTTTATTGAAGGGCGTATTTTAGAAATTGAAGGCAAATTATCAAACATACAGATCATTGATGTGACGCAAATACAAAATACCAGCAAAGTCATATTTGGTACCACTGTCACCCTACGAAACATCAATACGGATGAAGAAGTCACTTATAAAATTGTCGGTGATGATGAAGCAGATATTAAATTACAAAAAATTTCTTTCAGTGCGCCGATTGCTCGTGCTTTGATTGGTAAATCAGTGGATGATGTTGTTGAGGTCAGCACACCTGATGGGGTGATTGAATATGAAATTGTCGCTGTTGAACATGCTTAACTTACATTGCAATGCCAAAACAAAGTAGCAGCAGTCGCCGCTGGCTGCAGGAACATTTTTCAGATCCTTATGTCAAAGAAGCCCAAAAAAAAGGGTTCCGCTCTCGTGCGGTTTATAAGTTAAAAGAAATTCACGAACGAGATAAATTATTCAAGTCCGGCATGACTGTTATTGATTTAGGCGCAGCACCAGGCAGTTGGTCGGAACTCGTTATCAAACTCGTGGGCAAAAAAGGCCGTGTCATTGCTTTAGATCTATTGCCTATGGAACCCATTTCAGGTGTCGAATTTATTCAAGGCGATTTTACAGAAGAAGCATTAGAACAAAAACTTTTACAGCGTATTGGCGAAGCAAAAGTAGACTGGGTCATTTCCGACATGGCACCCAATTTTAGCGGCATGAATAGCGTGGATATTCCTCGCGTAATGGCTCTTGCTGAATTGGCGCTGGGTTTTGCTTTATCTGTATTGCATGATCAAGGTGGTTTTTTAGTAAAAACATTTCATGGCGAGGGATTCGACTCTTTTTTGCGCGAAGTGCGTAGACATTTCAAAAAAGTAGTCACCCGCAAGCCCAAAGCATCTCGCGGCCGTTCAAATGAGGTGTATATTTTGGCGAGGAATTAAGTCATTAAATTGTCATATTTCAACACTTGAGGTATGATGAACAAACCAGTATTGGGTGAAAAAAGAGGTCCTTACGAGTGAATGATACGATAAAAACAATACTCCTGTGGATGGTAGCTGGAATCGTTCTTGTTTCTGTATTTAATATGTTTGGGCCTAAAAGAGATGCTGAAGACAAAATCAGTTATTCCACCTTTGTCAATGAAGTACGCCAAGGCAATGTCAGTACAGTGACCATTACTGATCAAGATGTCACGGGTGTGATGCAAAATAATAAAGCATTTTCTACCTATCTTCCAATGAGTTATGACACTCCGTTATTAAAAGATTTACTTGATAAAGGCGTGATTGTAAAAGGCCGTCCACCGGAACAGCCTGGATTATTAATGCATTTACTGAGTCTCCTTCCTTGGATTGTCTTATTTGCTATCTGGATTTATGTATTGCGCCAGCAAACAGGCGGCGGCCGAGGCGGTGCTTTTTCTTTTGGACGGAGCCGTGCGCGATTGTTGGGTGAAGACCAAGTAAAAATAACGTTTGCAGATGTCGCGGGCTGTGAAGAAGCAAAAGAAGAAGTGAAAGAGCTGGTCGATTTTTTGCGTGATCCTGGTAAATTTCAAAAATTAGGCGGAAAAATTCCACAAGGTGTTTTACTGGTAGGCCCTCCAGGCACAGGTAAAACATTGTTAGCCAAGGCCGTAGCAGGTGAAGCAAAAGTTCCCTTCTTTACTATTTCAGGTTCTGATTTCGTAGAAATGTTTGTGGGCGTGGGCGCTTCACGCGTGCGTGACATGTTTGAACAAGCAAAAAAACAAGCGCCTTGCATTATTTTTATTGATGAAATTGATGCGGTAGGCCGTCATCGTGGCGCAGGGTTGGGCGGCGGGCATGATGAACGTGAACAAACATTGAATCAATTATTAGTTGAAATGGATGGTTTCCAAGGCAATGAAGGTGTGATTGTGATTGCTGCAACGAACAGGCCCGATGTATTAGACAATGCCTTGTTGCGCCCAGGCCGTTTTGATCGCCAGGTAACCGTTGGATTGCCTGATGTACGCGGTCGTGAGCAAATTATTCGTGTGCATATGCGTAAAGTGCCGCTGGCCAATGATGTAGAACCGGCGATCATTGCGCGTGGTACACCTGGCTTTTCAGGTGCGGACTTGGCAAACATTGTCAACGAAGCAGCCCTTTTCGCCGCGCGTGCTAACAAGCGTGCTGTGGGCATGGAAGAATTTGAAAAAGCAAAAGATAAAGTGATCATGGGTGCTGAACGCCGTTCTATGGTGATGAGTGATTCAGAGAAAAAACTGACAGCTTATCATGAAGCAGGCCATGCTATTGTCGGTTTGTTTGTGCCTGAGCATGATCCGGTGCATAAAGTCACGATTATTCCGCGCGGCAGAGCATTAGGCGTTACGATGTTTTTGCCGGAAGGGGATCGTTATAGTCATAGCAAAGAATATTTAGAAAGTAAGATATCCAGTTTGTTTGGCGGACGTATTGCAGAAGAATTGATTTTTGGCGCTGAAAAGGTCACAACGGGTGCTTCAAACGATATTCAAAAATCGACTGAATTGGCACGCAATATGGTCACCAAATGGGGTCTATCGGCGAAATTAGGCCCTCTGACTTTTGGTGATGATGAACGTGAAGTATTTTTGGGCCATGCGGTTACACGACACAAAGAAATTTCTGAATCGACTTCAGGCATTATTGATGAAGAGGTGCGTGAGATCATTGATAGAAATTATCAACGTGCAGAAAGAATTTTGAAGGAAAATATTGATAGATTGCATACGATGGCTGAAGCATTAATTAAATATGAAACCATTGATGTTGCTCAGATCGATGACATTATGACAGGCAAGCCGGTACGCGAACCGGCGGGTTGGAGCGAAAATGATAAAGATGATACATTGAGTGCGAATCAAAAAAAACGTAAGCGTAAAGCAGAACTAGATGACAGTGACCATGCATCTAAAGATGCTGATACGCGTAATTCTAATCCTCCTATACAAGACCAAGATAGTGGTTACTAATCCAAAATCACATTCACGCAATTACTTTGGCACCGATGGTATACGGGGCAAGGTCGGTGTTTGGCCGATTAATGCAGAATTTATTTTAAAATTAGGTTGGGCGGTAGGAAAAGTATTGGCACGCCAAGGGTATGGCAAAGTACTCATTGGCAAAGATACTCGTATTTCAGGATATATGTTTGAATCGGTGCTCGAAGCAGGCTTATCAGCCGCTGGCATTGATACGCATCTATTAGGCCCTATGCCAACGCCCGCGATTTCTTACCTGACCCGTACGTTACGTGCGCAGGCGGGCATTGTGATTAGCGCCTCTCATAATCCTTATTATGATAATGGCATTAAATTTTTTTCCGCTGCAGGGACTAAACTGCCTGATGAAGTTGAAGCAGCGATTGAAGAGCAGCTTGAGCAAAGCATGACGACAGTGGATTCAGCCCGTTTAGGCAAAGCCGTACGTGTTGTGGATGCGCCAGGACGTTATATTGAATTTTGTAAAAGCACCGTGTCTTCTGAAACGCATTTAAACGGATTAAAAATTGTCGTTGATTGTGCGAATGGTGCAGCCTATCACATTGCGCCGAACGTGTTTCGTGAATTAGGCGCCGATGTCATTGAAATGGGTGTTGAACCGAATGGATTAAATATTAACTTAAATTGCGGTGCAACACATCCCGCCGCCTTGCAGCAGCGTGTTTTACTAGAACAAGCCGATTTAGGTATTGCATTGGATGGTGATGGTGATCGTGTCATCATGGTTGATCATCAAGGACATGTTTTAGATGGGGATGAATTACTGTATATCATTGTCAAACATCGGCAAGAACTGGGCTCTTTAAAAGGGGGCGTAGTGGGAACAGTCATGTCCAATATTGGTTTGGAACGTGTGTTACAAGAGTTAGGGGTTCCATTCGTACGTGTGCCCGTGGGTGACCGTTATGTCATCGCAGAACTCAGCAAGCGTGAATGGCATTTAGGCGGCGAACCCTCCGGCCATATTATTTGTTCAGATGCGATTACAACGGGCGATGGTATTATTACGGCATTACAAGTACTCTCTGCCCTGTGTTATAAAAAACAGCCGCTTGCTGAAATAAAAACAGGATTACATAAATATCCGCAAGTTTTAGTGAACGTCAAAGTACCTGGTATTTGCGATTTATCTAGCAAGCCCCGTATTCAAGAAGCATTAAAAAACATAGAAAAAAAATTAGGAACCAGCGGCCGGGTGTTATTGCGTTGTTCGGGCACGGAAGCTTTGGTACGCGTGATGGTAGAGGGTGAAGATGAAAATAATATTACACAATTGGCGCATCAATTGGCGTTAGTTGTAGAAGAAGATTTAACCTAATCTTTTCTAAAAATTATTTATCTTTTTTGAATTCAGTTTATTCGCGTGGATTAATATGCCTAGTATAGCGGAAGCTATTATTCTGTTAGAGGATTGTAAACTAATGCCTTATATAACAGAAGAAGATGAAAAGCTTATTATTAAACCACTTATTGAGGGTCTACAAAAATTACAAGGTCTTATCAAACAATATGAAGAGAAAGATAAGGATTATTGCATACGAATTGATAAAGCAATGTATTGGGTGATTCAAGATGTTCTTAAAAAAAAAGGTGGAGATGATTCTGAAACAACAATTATACATGATGGTCGTAACATAAAGATGGAAAAGTACAGTGGATTTGATGATTCTAAGGAATATGGTTATAGAGTAGGGAGCATAGACGAATTTATTGAAGACCTTAAATCTCCCTCTAAAGGCTTGAAGCAATTATATCAATTCAAGGCATTATTGCATCGCATTTGTTATAGTTTGTCCCGGCTTGCTAAAATAATAGGATGTTTTGCGGCGGCAGGGTCTGCATTGGGTGCTGGAGCAGCAGCGATTTTTGGCCTTCCGCTCATCGTTACAGCTCTTGTGGGTGGAGCGACAGGGGGCGGGCTTATCTGTTTATATGGGATTTTTAATCATAAGCAATTTGACACCCCGTTAGAACAAAAACTCTCATATGTAAAAGGAAAGATAGTTGAATTGCAGGATGCTCCTAATAAACTGCCTGATTCTCCAGTGAGACTGGAGGCAGTTCCTTGGGAGAGCGTTAAAAAAATGTTTGGTCGTTCTCCGAGCACCAGGAGCAGTTGCACTTAACCTCATTTTTTGCTTCATATGACATTCTTATTTAAAAGAGGAAAAAATTATGTCTCAAACCAGAAATATTGAAGAAGCGATTAAACTTATTAAGCCTTATACTGAAATTCCTACCACGGTGAAAGATGATGAGAAGGCTAAAGGAACTGCTAGGATAAAACCATTGGCTCTAGATGCTGTTAAGAAGTTAGAAATACTAAGAGTTAAAGTCGATGCATACCCGGAATCCTATGGTTTTTTAAATGAAATAATATACGATGCTGTTGAAAAAAGTTGTGGTACAGCAGGTAATCAAACAATTGAGGACATACGGAAGGAGATTAAACAGCATCCTAAAGTTAAGATCAACAAAAATGATAATGATGGGTGGTTCTGGCCGTTGCTGGACAACGTTGTGTATGGGTTAAAAAAACTATTTCAAATGATACGCTATGGTAGTTTAGCAGGATTAGTTGGAGCGGGTGCGGGAACTGCAGCAGGTATAGTAGTTAGTGTTCCAGCAGCAAGTGCGGCCACGGTGGGCGCGGTAGCAGGAGTTGTTAGTCTTGCGGCAGCTAGAGCCGTATATTCTTTTTTTAAACCTCCAAAAGATAATTTTATTGATGATGATCTTAAAAAAGCAGCATCAGCTATTATTGCTTTTCAAAACCAAAACAAGAAAAAATAAGATGCAAAGTATTAACTCAGGTACCCAACATTGTCATCCCCGCGCAGGCGGGGACCCATTCTGCTTATGGCAGGAAAGGTGCTTTGGATGAATAGGTCCCCGCCTGCGCGGGGATGACAATGTTGAGCGCGGGGATGACAGTGTTGGGTGGCTTGATCTGCTGCGATGCAAAAAGCAA
>JAHFSI010000036.1 GCA_023265835.1 Legionellales bacterium | reverse complement strand
GCGCGGACTGCGCGTATTAGGTTTAACGCCTGCATCAGCCAACATAATCTTCGAATCACCTACTTGTAATTCAGCGTGCCCTATTTTGCCCGTTGGCTGTTCTATTCGTGCCTTTTCTTTTGCTCCAAACGCTTTTTTGTAGAATTCGATGGCACTCGCAGCTTGATGAACAATTAAGTAAGGAGTAATGCTATGGTAGCCTTTTGGTATAGATAGAACTTTTTTTGTTTTACGCTTAACGGCTATTTTTTTTCTAGCCATTGGCTTAGCTTTTTTAATAGCTGATTTTTTCTTTGTTTTAATCATGGGTTTTTTAGAACGGGTCATAACAGATCCTTTTTATCAAAAACAATAAATTAATATAATATCTTATTTGCCAGAATCTACATCGACAAAATCGAATTCATGGCCCCGTTTTAATTGTTTACGTAATTTATCAAAAACACTTTCATCTTGCAAAAAAGCTTGTTTCATGGCTCGGCTGATTTCTATGGGATTATAAACAGCAAGCACTCTTTCCCGCCAGCCGGCGTTATCAGAAAAAGCCATTTGTATTCTTGGAAAAGTCACACTTTTTATTTGCTTGTCGGGAAGAACGCCTAGTTGTATGGCGGCTTTAAAAATCATGTCTATTCCACGATATTTGCTCTGCACCGAATGTCCGGCGATATGCGGAGAGGCCAATAACGTTTTTGATAAAATAGTTCGATTAATGTTTGGCTCATTTTCCCACACATCAAAACACCAAATTAAATGCTGCCCATGCTCTAGTAAATCAATAGAATTAATCACTGAACCACGCGCAGCGTTCACTAATACACACTGTTTTTTTTGTCGTTTCAAAAACGTTTTTTCAATTAAATGATACGTTGGACAAGGCCCTGCATCCGTTAAAGGAACATGCAAAAGAACCAAATCTAAATCAGCAAACTCTTCAATCGGCGTTGAAACAAACTCTTTTTCTTGTTCTGCTCGCAATGGATCGCATGTTACTACTTCAAAGCCTAATAGTTTTAATTTTTCCACCACCCGGCTGCCGACCCTGCCTACACCTATTACACCCGCGCGACAAGGTTTATGCAATAACAGTCCTTGTGTTTGCAATGCTGCGATGACTGTCACAACATACTCAGCAACCGCAACGGCATTACAACCCAATGCAGTACTCCAGCGAATGTTTTTTTTATTTAACCAAGCAACATCCAAATGATCCATGCCGGTTGAAGTGCTTCCTACAAATTTTACTTTGCTATCATGCAATAAAGCTTCATTCACGGAGGTCACAGAACGCACTAATAAAATATCAACATCACGCATATCTTGATGCGTCAACAAACGCCCTGGTTTCAATATGATTTCGCCATAAGGGCTAAAATAATGTTCGACACACGGGATGTCTTCATCCGCTAAAATTAACATAGATAGCTCAACATAATTCCTAAAAAAATAATACCGCCTACCCAATTATTATTTAAAAATGCTTTAAAACAATTTTCTGGAACATTGTCTTTTATCAGGATTTGTTGGTAAACAAACAAAATACCAACGCCCGCTAAACTGAAGTAGTAAACTAGATTCAGTTTAAAAACATGGCCCAACAAACCCAGCATTAATAAAAAAAAGACCTGCAAACAACCCACCATGACTTTGTCCGCTTTACCAAATAAAATGGCCGTTGATTTGATCCCAATTTTTATATCATCCGCGCGGTCAACCATGGCATACAATGTGTCATACATGATAGGCCATAAAAATGCCGTAAAAAAAACTAACCAGCCTTGAGGAGAAACAGCCCCCGTTAACGCAACAAAAACCATTGGAACACCCCAAGAAAACGCCACGCCTAAACCCACTTGAGGCAAATGAGTAAACCGCTTTAAAAAAGGATACCCGGAAGCAAGCAAAGCACCTATCATCGCGAACCACAACGTTAATTTATTAAGAAATAATACTAATATCAAAGCACACAACAGCAAACTAAAAAACAAAATCAACGCAGATTGCACGCTGATTTTTGCCGTAGGCAAAGGCCGATAACGAGTACGCGCTACAAAACCATCAAAGCGGCAATCAGCAATATCGTTTATCACACATCCAGCAGAACGCATGACAATACAGCCTAGTACAAACACCCAAACTACTACTTTATCCGGTTTCCCAGCACCAGCCAGCCACAATGCCCATAACGTTGGCCATAAAACTAAAAAAATTCCAATGGGTTTATTTAACCGCATCAATACACTATATTGTTTTATTTCCGCAAGATTCATAACGTTGCAATATCAGGTAAAAATACTTCGGCCAATAATAATAATTTCCCTCGAAGCGTAAATAAAGAGCGGCGCGCCCACAAAGCAGGTAAAAGAGACCCCGTTGTTTTTGAAATTTTAGCATGCCATTTTTCCCCTGGCTGCAAACAGGCAATTTCAAACTCACCGCGTTTCATCGTGGGGTCTTTAAATAAAACAGAGCCGAGAGGGCGATCGTTCAGATGCGCCAATTGTTGCTCTTCTCCCGTCAAAGTCGACCGCGGAACTACCGTCCGCGCAAACATCCATTGCTTTTCTTCACTCAAAATCAATACTTCTCGCACCAACACATGAGCACCGTTTTCAATGCCTAATAGTTGCCTTTCTTCTAACCTTGGACGCATCCATCGCTGCCGCAATACTTGAACACGAGCATCATTGACCCCTTGTTGTACTAAACGCTGCATAAAAGAGCCGGCATACATGACCCATGCCTGAAAAGGAACAGGAACGTCAGCCTCATGCTTTTTCCAGATAGACACTGTTTTTTTCATTTCAAGTAACTTCGCCGCATTTTTTATTGTACTATAGAGGACTCGAATAGGTATGTATATAGGTTAGACCCATGCCACAACCCATCGTCATTATAGGTACAGGGCTTGCCGGTTATCAATTAGCCCGTGAGTTTCGCAAGATCAACGCGGACACGCCTTTGACCTTAATCACTGCCGATGACGGCCGTTATTATCCTAAACCTGAACTGAGCACGGCCCTGACCCGCGGCAAATCCTCGGCCGCACTGACAACCGCCACCGCTGATAAAATGGCAGCACAATTGAATGCCACCCTGTATACCAATGCCCATGCTTCCGCCATTGATGCAGAACACCGCCTTATTTTTGTCAATGATAAAACGGTTCCATATGAAAAACTCATTTTGGCTTGCGGCGCTGAAGTCATTAGCCCCCATTTAAAAGGCAATGCCATAGAAGAGGTATTGTCCATTAATCATATTTATCACTACACCACGTTTCAAGAACGCATTAAAAATAAAAAAAGCGTTACTATCTTGGGCGCTGGACTCATAGGCTGTGAATTCGCCAATGATCTCAGCAATGCACATTATCAAGTACACGTTATTGCGCCCGCCAAAGCGCCTCTTGACCTACTTGTTCCAGAAAAAATCGGCAAAATTTTACAACGAGCGCTGGAGCAAAATAATGTTCGTTTTCATTTTGAATGTGTCGCTAACCGGATAGATAAAACTGCAACGGGTTATTGCCTTGAATTATCGAATGGCAATGAATTAGAAACCGATTTTGTTTTGTCCGCTATAGGCCTAAAGCCTCATACAGCTTTAGCAACCACCGCAGGCATTAAAATAAACCGTGGCATCTTAGTTAACCGCTATCTGGAAACCAACGTAAAAAATATCTATGCCCTAGGTGATTGCGCCGAAGTAGAGGGCCATGTCTTGCCCTACATTGCTCCCATTCTGAATTGCTCAAAGGCCCTGGCCAAAACACTTTCCGGCGAACGCACAGCCGTAGAATATCCCGCAATGCCTGTAGTAGTAAAAACACCTGCTCATCCCATTGTCGTTTGTCCACCCCCAAAAAACATGGAAGGAAAATGGGAAATAGAAACACAAAACAATAGCATTCGGGCATTGTTTTATAATCAACAGCAACAGCTTTACGGCTTTATTTTAACAAATGAAACGGTAAAAGAACGGTCTATTTTAGTAAAACAAATGCCAATGTTATTTTAGAGATTTTAACTATGATGTCACTTTATACTGCCACTATCACTTTAATCCTGATTATGGATCCTTTAGGAAATATTCCCATTTTTTTATCTGTTCTGAATAATGTTGATCCCAAGCGCCGCAAATTCCTTATTTTACGCGAAAATTTCATTGCCTTTTTAATTTTAGCTGTTTTTTTATTTTTTGGAAAACTTCTTTTAGAAGGCATGAATCTTTCTGAATCGGCATTGGAAATTTCCGGCGGCATTATTTTATTTCTCATTGCGCTGCATATGATCTTTCCCGCCGAAGCCAATAATAAAGACTATAAACTCACTGGAGAACCTTTTATCGTTCCTCTTGCGGTCCCGCTGATTGCAGGCCCCTCTGCAATGGCTATTGTCATGCTGCTCGCCAACCAACACCCCCAGTATCTCTGGCTGTGGTTCTTTGCATTGTTCTTGGCTACTTTGTTTTGCGCTGCTACACTAGTCTTTGCCGATTTTTTACGAAAAATATTAGGCGACCGCGGCCTCGTAGCGATTGAACGTTTAATGGGAATGATATTAACCACGATGGCCGTACAGATGTTTTTATCCGGCATCAAGACATTTTTTCATTTATAAAAAGGCTTTTTATGTTGTTTAACTATATTAGTAAAAATCTACTTCCTGATGAAAAAATTCTTTTTCGTACCAAAAAACATTGGATCATCTTTCTTATACCCACTTTTTTAACCATCATGACAGTATTTTTTTTCCTGAATGACAATCCTATTCTTATCAAAATGTCTTACGCATTAGCTATTATCACTATCTTACACTGGGGCAATCAATTATTACTGTATTGTGCCTCTGAATTTGCTATCACTGACAAGCGTGTCATGATGCGTGAAGGATTTTTTTACCGACATACGAATGAAACACGTTTATCGTCTATTGCAAATGTAGGAGCAACACAAAGCTTGCTTGCGCAAGTATTGCAATATGGGACTGTTTTTATCAATACATTCGGCGGTGAAACGGATGCCTTTACGGAATTAGACCAACCCATTGTTTTTCAGAAAAAGCTACAAGAATTATTGTACTCCATGAGCCCCGAACGAAAACCTTGATCTAGAAAAAATAATTCAAAACTGCTGTTAACACAAAGCCTGTTGCTGCAAGCAGAGCCATCAGTTGCAACAACGTTAAGCCGCCGAACATACGATAAGGCCGTAAATCATCTTGGTTAGGTTGCATTCTTTTTTTCCTCAATTATCTTATTTAACTCCGCCAGTTGCTCCTGGATTTTTTTAATAGCGCTCGCCTGCAACGCTTGCACTGCTATCAGTTCATCTAAAGAAGCAGAAATAGCTGCTATCATCGCAGAAGCCGAGCCCGGTTCAGATGATACTACCGCCGCCTTTTTCCCACCCAGCGATTCCACCTTCGATTTTAACTTATCAACTGTTTCCCCCACATTGACTGACTTAGCAGAGTCAATCAAACTCGTTCCCATTTTCTTTAACTCATCGAACCCTGGTATTTTAACCATAAACACCTCTCATATAACCCTGTACAATTCTGCCGCTAAGTATAGCAAAAAATTTAGCCATTTCATATCTGATACATATTACGTAAAATAACGTTGTTGCATAGCAGATTTAGCCAAGCCCAGGGTGGCTGCCGCTGTTTCATTCGCTTTTTCTGTCCCCGCACGCAGAATGGCAAGGACTTGATCTGGATCACGTTCATAAACCATCCTACGCTGTCTTATAGGCTCAATCAGGGCAATAATCACTTCAATCAACCGTTTTTTACACTCTACATCCCCGATGGCGCCTTGCCTATAACGTTCTTCTGCTTCTTTGACCCAATCCCGGTCTGGGTTAAACGTCTCATGAAAAATCCATAATGGATTCAATTCGGTAGTCCCAGGGTCTGAGGCTTTCAACCGCTTGGGATCGGTATACATAGACATGATCTTACGAGCAATAGTATCTGGATCATCACTCAAAAAAATTGCATTATTTAAAGACTTAGACATTTTCAGCAGATTTCCTGCCGCATCCGGCCCTCCAATGCCTACTAATCGCCGAGTCCGGCCTAATTTGATATTGACGACCGGAAATAAGCCGCCCTTTTTAACATAATCACAGTCTTCAGTATGAGGATCCACGCCGCAATAAAGCTGATCAAAGCGGCGTGCCACTTCACGCGCCAGCTCAATATGCGGAACTTGGTCTTCTCCCACCGGCACTATTTCTGGTAGAAAAGCCAAAATATCTGCCACCTGATTAATTGGATACAGCAAAAATCCAAAGGGATAATTATCCCCTAGTCCTTTATCACGGATTTCATCTTTAATGGTGGGATTACGCATGAGACGCGGAAAAGGCACTAACATACTAAAAAAAATAGTCAGCTCAGCAATCGCCGAAATTTCTGACTGAATAAACATCGTGCTGCGTTTAGGATCAATGCCTGCCGCCAAATAATCCATCGCGACATCCAACACATTTTGCCGAACTTCCTGCGGTCTATCCATACGTGTCGTAAAGGCTTGCACGTTTGCAATCATAAAATAACAATCAAATTCATCTTGTAATGCCAAACGGTTTTCTAACGAGCCGACCCAATGCCCCAAATGAAGACGGCCCGTGGGGGTATCGCCAGTGAGTAAACGTGGTTTTTTTATCATAGTGTTAGGATTATACCAAACGCCGTGCTAAATGATATGCTACTTGGCCTGCTTTTTTACTTTTCACCAATCGCCAATTATCCGGTAAATCTGATTGCTGCAATAATGCTTTTGTTTCTAAATAAATATACGCTTCTTTGGCCAAAAAACCTTGTTCTTCCAAGTAAAAACAGGTGGGCAATAATAAATTTTCTTGATACGGCGGATCTAAAAAAACAATATCAAATAATTTTGATGGTTTTTTTAATTGTTGCGGAACACGTCCACAATAAATTTCTGCATTCTGCGCTTTTAATTTCGCGAGCGTTTCCTGCAATAGCACCACAACTGCTTTGGTCTGCTCCACCATGACCACATGGGCCGCCCCTCGTGATAACGCTTCAAACCCTAGCGCGCCACTGCCGGCAAAAGCATCTAAGCAATAAGCGCCTGCAATAACGGGCGCCAACCAATTAAATAAGGTCTCTCGCACTCGATCTGGCGTGGGCCTGAGAGCAAGCCCATCAGGCACTTTGAGCAAACGCCCTCGCCAAGCTCCCCCAATAATTCGTACATGGCCTTGTTTCATACAAAAACCCTCAGACGATACTGCTATCGTATGCTAAGATATGGATCAATATTTAATAGGACTATGCGATGTTAAATCTTCTCAAAAGAAAAAAACAGGCTGATGAGGGCACCATCGCTCCTACAGCACCCTCCGCAAAGACAGGTTTCTTCTCTCGTCTCAAGGCCGGCCTCGCCAAAACCCGTGCCAGTTTTACTGCGGGGATTGCCAACATTTTACTTGGCAAAAAAACATTAGACCAGGACTTGATTGACTCGATTGAAACACAATTACTCACTGCTGACCTTGGCGTTGAAGTGACCCAAAAGCTGATAAAAACATTGACGCAAAAATTAGCCCGCAAAGAGCTAACCGATCCTACCGCTGTCTTTCAAACATTACAAAATGAAATGACAGCCATTTTACAACCCTGTGAAGCTCCATTGACCATTCCCGCCAGTGAAACACCTTTTGTGGTGCTTGTAGTCGGCATTAATGGCTCAGGCAAAACCACCACCATAGGGAAGATTGCCCATTATTTCAAAGAGCAGGATAAAAAAGTCTTGCTGGCAGCAGGTGATACGTTTCGTGCGGCAGCGATTGAACAATTACAGATTTGGGGAGAACGCAATCAGGTGCCTGTCATTGCACAACAAACCGGCGCAGATACCGCGGCCGTCATTTATGATGCTTTGGTATCTGCTAAGACACGAAAAATAGACCTATTATTAGCAGACACGGCAGGACGTTTACATACCCAAGCCCACCTAATGGATGAATTAAAAAAAGTAACCCGAGTACTCGCAAAACTTGACCCGGCCTCACCCCACGAAACACTGTTAGTCCTCGATGCTAGTATTGGTCAAAATGCACTCAATCAAGCCTTGCAGTTTCATCAAGGCATTGGAATAACCGGCATTGTGATCACCAAACTGGATGGCACCGCTAAAGGCGGAATTATTTTTGCCATTGCCAACCGCTTAAAATTGCCTATTCGATTTATTGGGGTAGGCGAGTCCATCGATGACTTACGGCCATTTGTCGCAAAAGACTTTGTCGCTGCCTTATTTGAAACCGAAACTGGGCCTGAATAACGGACCCATTTTTAGAGTCTGGCACTCTCAAGGGAAGAGTGCTAGAATAGCCCGTAAAATGAACATTATCTCTTAGCAGGACCACAAATGAATACAAGCTTACAAACATTTGACATCCGTCTGCCGATTAATAGCTTAGATGCCTACATCAATTATGTTAATCAAGTTCCCATGCTTAGCCAGAAGCAAGAACAAGATCTCGCATTGTGTTTGCAAACTAAAAATGATTTGGATGCGGCAAAACAATTAGTATTGGCCCATGCGCGATATGTAGTGCGAGTGGCCAAAGGCTATATGGGCTATGGCTTGCCACTCGGTGACCTTATTCAAGAAGGAAACATTGGTTTGATGAAAGCCGTTAAACGTTTCAATCCATCCATGGGCGTACGTTTAGTGACATTTGCGGTGCATTGGATCAAATCTGAAATACACGAATTTATTTTACGTAATTGGCGCATTGTAAAAGTCGCGACAACCAAAGCACAGCGCAAACTATTTTTTAATTTACGCAGCATGAAAAAGCGCTTGGGCTGGTTCACCAATGAGGAAATTAATGCGGTCGCCAATGATTTAGGCGTTAAACCTGAAACCGTACGAGAAATGGAAATGCGGTTAAATAATGTAGACACTTCTTTTGATGGTCATGAGGATGACGAAGAAGACAATCAATCTTTTTCCGCTCCCGCGGGTTATTTAGAAGACCATCGTTACAGTCCTGCAAATACATTCGAAAAAGCAAATGACACAGAACAATCCAGCACTGTTTTACATCAAGTATTAGGTCAATTAGATGAACGCAGCCAAGAGATTTTATCTTCACGTTGGTTAAATGAACCCAAGGCCACGCTGCAAGAACTAGCAGACAAATATCAAATTTCAGCAGAGCGAGTCAGGCAGTTAGAAAAAAATGCTATGTTGAAGTTAAAAAACGCCATGAAAGAAATCAATGTTTGATTTATTCTTCCTTGTCAGTGGTTCAGCCATTATTAAGAATTAATGTTACGGCAGAGCTTACTATGATTTTAATTGATTTGCTTCATTGATCAGCGCAAGCCGAACGGCTTCAAGTTTAGGCATTTTGGCGCCGCGCAATACTTCATAAATCTCTGCAAGCTTGGTGAGATATCCTGCTTTAGTTAATCGACCCGCGGGGTTTTGTTCTGGTAGTTCGCGCAATTCGCGTAATAACTTAGCCAACTCTTGCCAATTATAAACATGCGTCAATTCTCGTGGCGTCATGCGTTTGGCAGAGTCTATATTCGCTTCAGCTGATTTAGCGGCAGTTTCAAGTATGATTGCTTTATATCTCTCTGCGCCTGTTAATAACAGTTCAAGCTTAGCAGGTATGGCACTTGAGCCTAGATCTTCTTCGTGCGGATAGAACATAATGCTCATTGTCCCCCCTTCAACCAAGGCTGATTTTTAAAATTGTTTCTATTCTCTACGAGTATAACTGAAAACACAAGAAACAGCTCACCGAGTTTGCTCATATTTTAGCCTATCTAAATACCGATAGGTCAATGCTTCACTAATATGGACGTCTGAAATAGCAGCATCACCCGCCAAATCAGCTAGGGTGCGCGCTACTTTTATAACACGATGATAGGCACGAGCAGACAGATTAAATTTTTGGGTAGCTTGATTTAATAGATGCTGTGGGGTATCTGCCAAATGACAAAACCCTGGTAACTCATGAGCCATCAATTCATGGTTTTGTTTTTTCTGTCTGGCCCATTGCCGCTGTCTAGCTGCTAGGACTCGCGTTTTCACTACCAAGCTCGTTTCGCTCGCACCTGTTACCGCAAATGACAATACACCGGGAGGCAAGCTAGGTACTTCAACTTGCATATCAATACGGTCCAGCAAAGGCCCAGATATCTTTGCTAAATAACGATGAATTTGTTCTTCTGTGCAACGACACCGTCTGGTTGGACTTCCCGCATAACCGCACTGACAAGGATTCATGGCCGCTATTAATTGAAACTGTGCTGGAAATACCACCTGATGCGCAGCACGCGAAACCGTGATTTTACCGGATTCTAACGGTTCTCTTAATGATTCTAACGCATGACGATTAAATTCTGATAATTCGTCTAAAAATAGTATGCCCTTGTGTGCCAGCGAAATTTCACCAGGCTGTGGCGGCCGGCCTCCCCCTACTAATGCGATGCCTGAACTACTGTGATGAGGGGCGCGAAAAGGCGTTTCTTGCCATCGACTAGGATCAAAACCTCCGCTGCTCACCGAGGCAATCGCAGCCACTTCAAGGGCATGCTGATCGGACAGTTCAGGCAAGAGACCAGTCAATCGGCTTGCCAGCATGGTTTTTCCCGTACCGGGCGGGCCAATAAATAATAAATTATGGCTGCCTGCTGCTGCAATTTCTAAGGCACGTTTAGCGTGTAACTGGCCTTTCACGTCCGCTAAATCTAATGGCACCGATTTTTTTTTAGGTGCCGCAAATGACATGCAAGTTGGTAAATTATTTTTATTTTGCAAATAACCGCTGACTTCCAATATATGGTCTGCTACAAATACATTAATATCTTTTACCAATGCTGCTTCTGCTGCATTGGCGCGTGGAACAATTAATGAGCGTCCTGCTTCGCGTGCGTTTAACACAATGGGTAAAATACCTTCTATGGGACGTAGTTCACCCGACAAAGCTAACTCACCGACAAATTCATAAGCAAGCAATTTTTGAGAGGGAATTTGTTTTGAAGCAGCCAAAATACCGAGTGCAATCGGCAAATCAAACCGGCTGCCTTCTTTAGGTAAATCAGCGGGCGCCATATTGATAATGACATGGCCATAGGGAAATTCAAAATTGGCATTGACAAAAGCGGTATGTATCCTGAAACGACTTTCTTTGACTGCCGTTTCCGGCATGCCGACAATACTCACGTCTCTTGAACCTAGAGCAAGATAGACTTCAATGGTGACTAAGGGTGCCTGAATACCAGCGGAAGCACGGCTGTAAACAATAGAGATGGACATATTTTTTCCTTATTTAACTTGCTTTTTACCTTACTAATTTTTAGTCTATGCAGCAATGCGCCCGTAGCTCAGTTGGATAGAGTATTGGTTTCCGAAGCCAAGGGTCGGAGGTTCGAATCCTCTCGGGCGCGTTTTGGTAATAGGTTATTTGACAGGACGCTTAGATGAAAAACACAGCAAAAGCAATCATCACTGAACTCTTACAGTCTGCAGGCATCACTATCAATGGCAATGCCCGCTATGATATTCAAGTTCATCATGAAAATTTTTACACTGCCGTTTTATATGGAAGGGAATTGGGGCTGGGAGAATCGTATCTCAAAGGAGAGTGGGATTGCGCACATTTAGATGAATTTTTTTATCGTGTCCTAGGCGCTAATTTAGAAAGAAAAATCAAAAAAAGCAAGTTATTATTGTTAAAAATTCTTTTAGTCAAATTTATTAATTTGCAAAGTCAGCATCGTGCTTGGATGGTTGGGCAAAAACATTATGATTTAGGTGATTCACTATTTCATGCCATGCTTGGCAATAATATGACTTATACGTGTGGTTATTGGAAAAATGCACATAATTTGGAAGAAGCCCAACAGGCCAAGCTGGAGTTAACCTGCCAAAAATTATATTTAAAGCCAGGCATGCGATTATTAGATATCGGCTGCGGTTGGGGTACGCTAGCGAAATATGCTGCCGAAAAATATGGCGTGAGCGTGGTAGGCATCACCATTTCTCGCAATCAATATCACTATGCAAAAGAACGCTGCAAAGATTTGCCGATTGAAATTTATTTGCAAGACTATCGTGAGGTACACGGCCAATTTGATCGTATTTGTTCACTAGGCATGTTTGAACATGTAGGAATTGCCAATTACTCAACTTATATGCATGTTGTAGATAGATGTTTAACACAAGAGGGTCTGTTTTTATTGCATACTATCGGCGACAATTATTTTGTTCCACCGAATGAATGGATAACAAAATATATTTTTCCAAACGGTCAACTACCCACTATTTCACAGATTGGAAAAACAACGGAAGGTTTGTTCGTAATGGAAGATTGGCATAATTTCGGTGCTGACTATGATAAAACGCTGATGGCTTGGCATCAAAATTTTCAACAACATTGGGCAGAGCTACAACCCGATTACGATGAACGATTTTATCGATTATGGAATTATTTTTTGTTAAGCTGCGCAGGGGCATTTCGTGCTCGTAGTATACAACTTTGGCAAATTGTGTTTTCTAAAGCTGGGCTTCAAGGCGGCTATTCAGCACCGCGCTAAGTTGATCTGCTGAGCCAATATTAAACCACTGGCCGGCAAAATATTCACCTGTTACTTGTTGACGTGCGATGGCCTGCATCAGCACAGCGCTGAGAGGAAAATGGCCTGGCTTACATTCTGCAAACAATTCTGGTCGATAGACGCCGATGTTCGCAAAAGTGAAAGTGGAAGCACCGCCACAATAAATTTGATTGCCCTGCAAACAAAAATCGCCTTGCGGGTGAAATATAGGATTATCAACCAGCACCAGGTGCGCTAGCGCTTGAGGTTCTTTCGGCAATTTTTCTAACGCATATTCTGAAATAATATCACTGCTTAATACCACAAAAGGGGCATTGCCTAACAAAGGCAATGCTTGAAAAATACCACCGCCTGTTTCAAGCCGCTCTTCTTCTTCTGAATAACGAAGGGCCGCACCGTAACGAGCGCCGTCACCTAATGCCGCTTTGATCTGTTCACGACGGTAACTGATATTAATCACGATTTCTCTAATATCTGCTTTAACCATTGCTGCAATAGCATATTCAATTAAGTAATGTTTACCCACTCGCAACAAAGGCTTGGGTGTCTCATCCGTTAACCCGCCCATACGTGTTCCGCGCCCGGCGGCCAAAATCATCCCGCGCATATTGTCATAACTCCTTGTTGTGCCGGCATAATGTTCTCGCGTAAAAAATAATAAAACTCCTGACATTCAGGATATTGCCGGCTTTCATACATCATGTAATTTAAGGTACGCGGAATATGTTTTAAATACTGCGCATTTCCATCACGACAATACTTACGCGCAAAGGTCAATAATGTTTTTAAATGCCGCTGTAACCCCATTAAATCAAACCAACGTAAAAATTCAGCATCACTCACTGCAAGATGCAGCTGATCACGATAGTGTAAAGCGAGTTGCGATATCTGTTTGATAGGCCACGCCACATAACAATCCCGCAGTAAAGACACTAAATCATAAGTCACAGGCCCGATAAAAGCATCTTGAAAATCTAAAATGCCGATTTGATTATTAGGCAGCACCATTAAATTAGCAGAATGATAATCGCGGTGCATAAAAACTTGTGGTTGGCTTGCCGCTGTTTTCGCCAAAAATAGAAACAATTCATCCAGCATGTTTTCAGCGGCGGCAGATAGAGCCAGGGACAAATAATTTTTTAAATACCATTCTTGAAAAAGTTTTAATTCTTTATGCATAAAATCTATTGTGAAAGGAGGAACCTGCCAACCTGTCACTTCAGGACAACTTTGTAAAACAGCGAGCGCATTCAGCGCTTGAATATATAAAACTTCTACATTATCTGCATTTAACTCGTTCAATAACAAACGATCGCCAAAATCCGTCAGTAATAAAAAACCTTGCGGCACATCTTCGGCAATAATATCGGGTGTAAGCAACCCATGAGATCGTAAAGCACGCGCAATGGCTACATACGGCACACAATTTTCTTTTTCAGGCGGCGCATCCATAGCAATAAAAGAACCAGCCGGCTGATAAATGCGAAAATAACGTCTGAAGCTCGCATCACCTGCTAACAGGTGCAGGCTAGGCTCAATTAAATTATTATTTTTTTTCAACCAGCCAGAAAGTAATTGCTGTCTATCGTTCATGTTCTCTTGGGCTTGTTCAATTAATGATTGCATCAGGAGTTCCATTTCATTGTGCAGCCTAGCACCATTTAACCTATGAGTTCAACTCTAAATGGGTATGGCGTCCGCTAGTCCTTTTCGCTACACTGTGAACCTTCAAAAAAGCAGGAAAGTCTGAGCAAACAATGCGTGTCTTAATCCTCCTCCTCATAAGGCTCGCGATGGCATTGAGTTTCATCTGTTGGCCTGTTGCATCCCTGGCAGCAACGTCTGATATGCCTGATAATTTATGCGCAGCACCTACTGTACCTGCCCAGTCCTTGACTGCCTCTGCCATCGCCAAAGTACTTGGCTGGGTACAAACAGGTGTAGGCCGCTGCGGCGGCTATTATCTTGAATCTCCTTTTATGAGCGCAGACACCTCGCTTGAAAAAAATCATATTCAATTGAGCAGTAAGCAAGGCCTTATTTTTTCCTTACATGGCACCTCTATTTCAGAAGGCCAAATTACTATCACACAAGATGGCCAGCAAGTCATTGCCAATAAAGGTTACCTTTATCGTGACCCCGCTACCGGCAAATTAAATGCAGTTGATTTGATCGGACATGTCATTTTAAGACAACCCAATGAATTAATATTGGCGGACTATGGTCATGTAGATTTACAAATGACACAAAAATCATTGCATAATATTATCTACCGCAATGCGATTTACAGTAAAGTCTCCGCACTAAAACAAATCGCCCCCACCAACAAACAGATCGAACATGAAAACAAAGTCTATCAATTAAGCGCATGGGGAACCGCAGAAAAATACGAACAAAATGAACCTAAAATATCGCTGTTTAAACAAGCCAGCTATAGCACTTGCCCACCATTGACCAGCGCTTGGCAAGTAAAAGCACGCGACATTGAATTAAATAAAAATACAGGTAGGGGCGTTGCAAAAGATGCGAGATTATTAATAAAAGGAGTACCGATATTTTATACCCCTTATTTCAATTTCCCCATTGATTCACGCCGGCAAACGGGTTTTTTACCTCCCACCATCCGGCCTAATACGACAGAATCGGGAACCATCATTACTGCACCTTTTTACTTAAACCTAGCTCCTAATTATGACGACTTATTGACTCCCGCAGTGTTATTTAAACGCGGCCTGCAACTGACAAATTTGTTCCGCTATCTCACGCCTGAAACAGAAGGGAAAATTAAAATTACTGCCTTGCCCAATGACCATTTATTCACTGCGTTAAAATCAAAAAATATTAATGCTTTCTTACAACCAACGTCTCCACAAACTCAGGCGGAATTTAATCGCTTACAAAACGCAAGTAACACGCGCACTGCATTTTCTTGGCAGAATGACGCGCATTTTAATGATCACTGGACAAGCACTCTTGATTACAATTACGTCAGCGATGATTATTACACTACCAATTTCAGCAATGGTCTCACTCAAGTCACCACCAACCAACTATTACAACAAGCCACTCTCGCGTACAAAGGGCAATTTTGGCAATTCCGCGGCAATATCCAAGGTTATCAAACATTACATCCACTAGACCAAAGTTATGAAAATACATATATGCGCTTGCCGCAATTAACACTGGGCGGCAATTATTTAGATGATAGTACCGGCCTCAATTATTCGATTGATAATGACTTATCGCATTTTGTCATTCGTAAAAATCCTGGTGATGATCTTTTAAAACCATTTGGCACACGGCTAAACGTACAACCGGCCATCAGTTGGCCTTTCTATCGTCCGGCCTTTTATTTTAATCCACGGTTACAATTTGCGATGACCCAATATAGCGTAAGCCAAATTCCTGCCAATACTAATCCAGCGACTTTCAATCCTCATTTGCAAAATCCTTATCGTTCTTTGCCCATTTTTGATATCAGTTCGGGCATGTACTTTGAGCGTAATTTTAACATTTGGCACTATAGTTTGGTCCAAACATTAGAGCCGCAAATTTATTACACCTATATTCCTTACTATAATCAAAACAACTTACCGTTATTTGATACGGACTTGAATGTTTTAACATACGATCAACTCTTTACTTATAATCGTTTTAGCGGCCCCGATCGCATTGGGGACGCAAACCAACTGGCCGTTGGTCTGGGCACGCGATTTATGGACCTGCAATCGGGTACTCAAAAAGCCTATGCGAGCATAGGTCAGATTAATTACTTTCAACATCGACGGGTGACATTGTGTTCTAATGATAATCCTGCACTAAACTGCTCCACCGCGCCCTTGTCCGCTGATAACCGGGTGAATCGTTCACCTTTGTCTGGCATCTTAAGCTATAATCTCACGCCAAACTGGAGTTTCACCTCGAGCACTATTTATGATACCCATGTAAATAATGTTAAAAATGAATCACTTACTTTAGGTTACACCACCAGTTCACAAAAATCAGTCACCTTAAGTTATACCTATGCTCTTAATGGTGCTTTTGTATCGACAAACCCGGTAGGCAGTAGCGCGAATAATCTTTCTCAAACTGATCTCAATTTCATTTGGCCCATTACCCATAATTGGAGCACATTAGGCCGTTGGACAGAAAATTTCAATACCACCAGTTTTCAGAACCTGCTGTTTGGTTTACAATACGACAGCTGTTGTTGGGCTGTACGTTTTCTTGTAGGCCGTGTCTTTACCAACGTTAATTTAAACAAAACACTACAATACAATACCGAATCCTATATCCAATTTGCTCTAAAAGGGTTAGGCAATTTTGGCACAGGTGAGACTAATTCAACATTAAACAGCGGTGCTATTTCTTATCAAACAGATTTTGGGCAGGACTTTTAAAATGAACAAATGGTTAAAATTAAGCTTAATTTTAGGGTACACATTTTTATTAAATAATACCGTTTTTGCGGCCGCGCGCAATGAACAATCACTTGATCATATTGTCGCAACCGTCAATAAAACAGTGATCACGCAAAGTGAACTGGGTGTAGCAATCGATAAAGCTAAAAAACAATTCGCTGCTATGCATACACCCATTCCACCGGCACCCATTTTGCATAAACAGGTATTAGACCAGTTAATCAATCGTACCCTGCAATTAGATACGGCAGAGCAAGCGGGCATTCATATCACGGATGCAGATGTTTCTAAAGCCATCGATACCGTTGCGAAAAAAAATAGAATGACATCAGAACATCTTTATGCAGCCGTAGGACAACAAGGCTTAAGCAAAACAGAATATCGCAAAGAAATTCACGATGAAATTGCAATTGCTCATGTTCAACAACAAATGATGGGCGGTAAAATGGTAATTTCTCCGCAAGAAGTCGACGCTTTCATGCGATCACCCGCCTGGATTTCTTACAGCAGTAAAGAATATCATTTAGAAGATATTCTCGTTGCTTTACCAGAAAAGCCAACGGTAAAAGACATGGACGACGCAAAAGCGCGTGTAGAAGCCCTGCTGACAAAATTGCATCAAGGTGTTAAGTTTTCTGAAGCAGCCGCAAGCTCCAGTGATAGCAAAGCGTTACAAGGCGGTGACCTGGGTTGGCGCAAACTACCCGAAATTCCTTCCGCCTTTGCAGGCCGGTTAGCCCAAATGAAAGCAAATGATATTGCAGGCCCCATTCAGGCGCCTAATGGTTTTCATATTATTCATGTAGCGGGCATTCGCAATGTTAGCATGCAAGGCAGCAAAGAAGACCAACGCAAGCAGGTACAAGAACTGCTTTATCAACGTAAATATGAAGAAGCCTCGCAAAACTGGATCACTAAGTTACGCAGAGAATCTTATGTTAATCTACATCCGGAAAGCTAACTATGCCGGCCATTCCGCGGATTATTATTACGCCTGGTGAACCCGCAGGAATTGGCCCGGATATTGTTTTGCAAATTGCTCAAAAACAATGGCCTGCGGAATTGAGTGTAGTGTGTGATCCGGTTCTTTTGCTAGAACGTTCCCAACAATTACAACTGCCTATTCAATTGTTAGATTTTGATTTACAACAGTCTGCTGCCCTGCATCAACCAGGCGTTTTAAAAATCATTCCCATCAAACTCAACGCATCTTGTCAAGCAGGCCAACTAGATCCAGTTAATGCAAATTATGTCATCCAATGTTTAGAGTTAGCCGCGGATTATTGTTTAGAACATAAAACACAAGCGTTAGTCACAGGACCTGTCCATAAAGCCTTATTGAATGACGCCGGCATTTCTTTTAGCGGCCATACAGAATTTTTGGCTCAACACTGTCATGCAGAGCAAACACTGATGCTATTTGTGGTTGACAAATTAAAAGTTGCTTTAGCAACAACCCATGTGCCATTAGTGGATGTACCCAAAAAAATTACGCATGAACATCTGCTAAAAACATTGCGTCTTTTACATCATGAACTACAAGATCGTTTTGCAATGCCCAATCCGCATATTGTTGTCTGCGGCCTAAATCCTCATGCGGGTGAAGCGGGCCATTTAGGCCAAGAAGAAATTAACATCATCACGCCGACACTCAACGCATTGCGTTCCGAAAATATTAACGTCACAGGCCCGCTACCTGCAGACACTATTTTTACCGAAAAATACTTAAAGTCCGCCGACGCTATTTTTGCAATGTATCACGACCAGGCTTTGCCAGTCGTAAAATATTTAGGATTTGACCGCGCAGTCAATGTCACATTAGGACTACCTATCATCCGTACTTCCGTCGATCACGGCACAGCGCTTGACCTCGCAGGAACAGGAAAAACAAACCCAGGAAGTTTGGCCGCCGCGATTCAAATGGCTATTTTTCTAAAATAAATCATATTTGGTAACGGAGTCTGAGAATGAAAGCCTACACCTCATGGCACGAAAAACAAAACGATACATTGAAGAAAACTGCTTCTAGCGGTAATCCTCAAAATATTTTTTTACATATTAAGTCACTTGAGAGTCCAAAGTTCTTTCAGTCAAAACAAGCAAATTCGTAATAGCTCATCTATCCTGTCATTGCTAGCGATTAGAAACCCGTCATTGCGAGCGTGAGCGAAGCAACCCAGGTTTTTGAAAGCAAATTAGTACCATTTAAGCCTGAAAGCAGCGCTCAAAAGACTGGGTTGCTTCGCTCACGCTTGCAATGACGAGGGTGTGGCGAGCTATTACGCAAATTCATACATGCTAACAGCTTAAAAATATAGTGATCCCTTTTTTATCTATTTGATTCATTTTATTTGTGCTTCGATTTCTTAACAGTTCGTTTTATTTTGAATATTGCAAAATTCATTTCATATGAAGTTTCCGTGCCTGCCACTTCCAAATCATCTTCTTGGATAATTAAATCCGCAATTAAATCACCTGTATGTTCCATCAAGGATTTTTGTTTTGGAGAGTTTTCTGGCAAGGTTTGGACTTGATGGATGACACGGCTAAGCTCTTTGACTTTTGCAAAGGTCTCAATGATAGCGAGTGTTGTTTGTGTTGCCCGTTGGCTTTTCAATATGGTAGCCAGCATGTATAACCCCTTTTCTGTAAAGGCTTTTGGCATGGCCGTTGAATGTTTTAATGACCGGAACCGGTGGAAATTTTCCACCAGTTCCGCTTTTTCTTCTTTAACTAATTGAAATATATAATTTTTAGGAAATTT
>JAHFSI010000035.1 GCA_023265835.1 Legionellales bacterium | reverse complement strand
GGCGGATTCACAACCAAGTGCGACAAAGGAGGTAAAACGATAGAATAGCGGACTTTCCCGCTAAAGGACAAGAAATGGGCAATAAATACGACCATATTACGCACGAGAATCGTGTGGCGATATCAACGCTTCTTCGCGCAGGATTCAGCAAAGCAGCCGTAGCAAAACAGCTGAATATTCATAGATCAACCATTTATCGTGAGATCGACAGAAATGGCATAAAATCTGTCGGGTATCTACCGATTGTGGCCAAAAGGCGAGTGGCAGAACGTAAATCCCGCTGTTTAAAACTCAATGAAGATAACGAATTATCAAAAAAGGTCGTGAAATACCTCAGGGAAAGCTGGTCTCCAGAACAAATTGCAGGATTTCTAAAAATGGAAAATGGAGGTAGCAGC
The DNA here is from genome assembly GCA_023265835.1 of Legionellales bacterium. Classification (GTDB taxonomy): domain Bacteria; phylum Pseudomonadota; class Gammaproteobacteria; order DSM-16500; family DSM-16500; genus UBA4722. The sequence goes on along the minus strand of JAHFSI010000035.1, from coordinate 19,511 downwards.
TTGATCAGCCACGAGACCATCTACCGGTGGATATATAGTGATTTTGGCAAGCGTAATCGCTACTATACTTTCCTAAGACGAAAGCGCCTGTGGCGCACGCCAAGAGGCTCACGTAAACCACGCGCAATCATTCCGGGCAGAGTATCCATAGCTGAAAGGCCTGCTGTTATAAATCAGAAAAGCGAATTTGGTCATTGGGAAGGCGATTTAATGCTGTTTACACAAGCTGGCACAAAGTTTAATTTGATTACTCTGCGAGAAAGAACAAGCCGATTTTTTGTAGCCATTCTTAATCCAAGCAAACATGCCCATGAAACAGCCTTGCGTATCATTGATTATTTTGCTGCTGGAAGACAGAAAGCAGTGAGTTCAATCACTTTTGATAATGGAGCTGAGTTTTTTTTGCATTTGGAAATCGTAAAACAATTGAGTGTCTCCACTTTTTTCTGCGATCCCTATAAATCATGGCAGAAGGGGAGTGTTGAAAATGGGAATGGTGTTTTGCGTTTCGAACTACCGCGCACAACGGCGATTAATACCATGCCACAAAAAGAAATTGATAAGATAGTCATGAGCATTAATCGTAGACCGATGAAATGCCTGGGCTTCAAAACACCTGAAGCAGTGTTCAATGAAAATATTAGAAATCTTTCAGGGAATGTTACTACATGAATATAAAGGTAGAACGCAATGCCTCATGTCCATGTGGCAGCGGTAAAAAATTTAAAAAATGCTGCATTGTAGATGAGAGAATTGTAGTATCAGATACAAGCTGGCAGAAAATACGAGAAACTGAGGGAAAATTAGTTGAGGGTTTTTTGCGTCCTTGGGTCATATCGGTGGCGCCTGATCTTATAAAGCATGCTTGGGATGATTTTTGGTTTGGTGAAGTAGATTTACTTCCAAAAGAGTTGCATGAATCTATTGCCGTACAACTGTTCGAAGACTGGTTTCTCTTTAATTGGAAACCACACGATCTTAAAAATATGCATCTCACCGAAATTGAAGAAGGATTTCCAGTTGCGCTGCAATATTTACAAAAAAAGGGCCATACGCTTAATGAATATGAAAAAAGGTTTATAAAAGAGATATGCCAGACGCATTTTAGTTTTTATGTTGTAATAGATGTTACAGCGGGAAAAAGTCTTACATTAAAAGATATCTTTCTAAAATCTACAATTCTAGTTAAAGAATTGCAAGCATCCAATACACTTAAAATAGGCGATATCGTGTTTGCACGAGTATTGTCTATAGATGAGCAGTCGATCTGTGTTGGCATATTGCCCATGATTATTCCCTCACACTTTCATACAGAGTTACTGGATATTCGTAATGCGATGATAGATGACGTTGGTGATCTTAACTCAAATAAATTAGCACATGAGTTGGAAGATTCCATGCGTGAAATTCTGTTGGAGTTTCTGGAAGAAATGCTTGATCCACCAGAGCCCCGGATACACAACACAGATGGTGACCCCGTTGTTTTATGCTCTTTATTCTATTCTTTGAATTGTAGCGTCGAAGAAACATGCAAAGCACTTTTACCTATGGCTTTAAGCAAAAAACTGGATGATTTTATTTCAGATGCAAAGAAAAACAAAAAAACGGGCATGATTTCCAAAATTGAATTGCCATGGATAAAGCGTGGCAATCAAAAGCATAAGCATTGGGAAACTACATTACTAGGTAATATTGCCATTGAAAAAAATAAAATGACTATAGACACGAACTCAGAAAACCGTGCGAAAAAAGCAGAAAAATTAATAGCGCGATATCTGGGTGATAAGGCGACATTTTTACGTCTAAAAAAGCAAACACCACATCAGGCATCAAAACAAAAATCAAAAGGAAAAACAAAAGGCCAACCAACATCTGCTTTAACACCTGAATTAATGCCACCTGAAGTCATGGCTAAAATTAAGGAGCATTTTCATCAGCATTGGGTGGCTTGGTTAGATTTGCCAGTACCAGCACTCAATAATTTAACACCAAGACAATCGACAGCTACAGAAGCTGGCCGAGAACGATTAGAAGCATTGTTATTAGACTTTGAACGCAAGAACATTAATGCAGACAGTCTATTGAAAATTGATGTAGGATGGTTGCGAAAACAATTGGGCTTAATTTAGACAGGCCGAGAAGGCCTTGCTAATAGAGGGTTTCAGGGCTTTGTCGCAGTTGGGACGAGAATTCGCCGATGCTTAGAATGGCCGATAAGTCCGTTTATCGGCCATCATTTAAATTTAAAATTATCTATAATGCGTAGCATATTGATCTAATAGTGCCCGTATAAGCTTTTGATAGGGTACATGTTCTTTCAATGCAATTTCTTTGAAAAAATCAACACTGTCACGGCTCAGAGTAATTGTAATTTTGACGGGCTTGGGTTTAACAATCAGCCTTTCTGGGCTAGGCAAAAAATCTTTAACAATCCTAACTTTTCCAATAGGCTCTCGTGATAACTTTTTATATTTGCGCTTCTTCATATATTTTTTTCCCCTTTCTCCAAAAACCTGCACCTATTATCCGAATAATATTGTTACGCCATGTAAAACGTACTGTCATTACACGACTAGATACCTTACCAAAACAAAAATAACGCTTTTCTCCACGGCTGTGATCAAGATCTTCAGCAATAATACGCTTTTTATCTAAAAAAACTTGTTGTGCGTCATAAAAATCCACTCCATGCTTTTCTATGTTTAGCTCATTTTTTTTAGAATCCCACTCAAACTCAGCTTTTCTCATTCTAATTACCCATATATAAAGCCATACTTATATATGGGTATATATTTATATAAATAATGTTATATGTCAAGCAACATTGGGAAAAATTTGATTACAAATAGAACTAATTCAATTAGGGACTTACCAGATTACTTGTCATCTGTTAAAGTTGAATTTTATCTATTTACTATTTTTGTTAACAAAATGAGGAATGTTTATGAATAAAAAGTTATTAATGGGGTTAATTATAGGTGCTATATAATGTGTAATATCTATACTAACCCTATTAACAACCCGTAGTTCCAAAACCGCATTATTAATCCATTATATGAGATTATAGCCATACCCTTTTTACCTTCTGAAGCTTAAACTCATACAACTAGACCGCTGTAGTGCAGGCGTATCAACAGAATTAAAACCGCTAGATTCTGCCATGGTAGACCTTGTGTTATTATTAGAATCGAAACGGGGCTCTATACTGTACAAACTATATGATCGTAACGATGATCCAGATTTTTGTTCCAAAGGTTTTGCAGCAGTGCGTTCTTCCTTATCTTGCGTAAGTACGCCATTTGTTTCGGTTAACTCAGCAACAGAAGGCGCTGAAAATGCTCTTTTTTTAAGCTCTTCTATTTGTTTTAAAAACGCTGGGTCGCTCATTAATTTTCTCTGAAATTCTTTCTGACTTTCAAATCTGCAATTAAGCTGCGAACGACTACAAGGGGCAATAGCTAAAAATAAACGAGGACTATTAATGTGTGGCTCTGAATGAACAGCGGCTCTGGTCTGCGATCCCGCAATAAAAACTGCTCCTTGTCCAGCAGCAGGCGTTTCAGGTTTAATACCTTGCAACATTTTTAATGTCTTTGCTCTATCATTATCAAGTAAGTTAAATGCTTCTCTTTGCGTGTCCGGTAAATTATAAAATAAAGTGCCAGGGCCTGCTAAAGTAACAACAACTTTAAATTGTTCGCCTTGGTGCGGGGGGAAATAACAACCATCTGTATGCCAACGCGGATATTTGAAAAGGTCATTTGGTTGTGAAGCTCTCATGACTATCCAGGCAGTTTCTTGATGCATCTCAGAAATGACCGCCTTAATAATTTCAAAAATAAGTTGTGCTATCTTTATGCTTATTGTTGCATTTTCACTATCAAGTGCAGAAATAAATTTTTCTATGTCAGTTACAATGTTTTCGAAATTATCAGAGTTTTCAAATTCGTTGTTTTTAGAAATTTTAAGGGAAGTCAAAGTATATTTTTGCTCCAAAGAAAGATTTAGGTCGAAAAAAACGAAAGAAGATTCAAGTGTAGCTGGAGTTTTTTCTTCGTTGTTTGTCGATTTATCAGTAAAAGAATTTAATAACTTAAATGTAGAGCCAGAAAACATATTCTCATCCTCTAAAAAATGCTTTTTATGTCTAGCAAACTAACGTTTTCTTAACGCGAGCGACTGTAACACAAACCGCATGGTTATTTCCAGAAAAAGTGTAGGAAAATGGTATACAAAAATAATGGAGAGTCGATTAGTTTATTTTTCCATTAGATAATTTTTGTAGCACGCTCGCTGCTGCGTTTTCACTGAACCGCTCACTTGCTTCGATGTATTCCATCACTGTATTAACTTGCTTCCAACGGCCTTGTCGCATAATGGCAGGAAGACCCGCTCCCAACCGACAGGCGCTGCTCGCAAGGCCTCGGCGTAAACTATGGCTGCTTAATTGATCTGAATAAGATATTTTACACTGCATCGCTCGTTTTTTAAGAATGTGATTAACAGAAAGTGGTGTAAGATTTTCTTCTGCCAAGGCTCCATTTGGAAAAATTCGCCTAAAAATTGCACCGTTTTTTATGTTTGATTTTTTTAACCAGTTTATTAAAGCAGATACAGGACACAATGCTTCCTGACCGTAAGGAATTGCGCAATATTGTCCTTCGTGTGTGGGGTCTGTTTTTGACTGCGGCAACAGAATTTCAATACCCTCTTTTTCCCATTTGATGTGCTCGTAATGAATTGCAACTAATTCACTGCGACGAAAAGCACCAAAGAACCCCATTTGAAGTAATGCATTATCACGTGTACTGATTAAAGAATTTTCTGCTTGCAAATGCAGAACAATTCGCAAAAGATCTTCTGGTAAAAGCGGATAGGCTTTTTCTTTTGGCTTTCCATGCACTTTTGTAATGCCTGTCATAGTTTTTCTGATGGCCGGATGCAGGGTTGGATCAGAAAATCCTTGATAAGTATGCCAGTTTTTAAGAGCCGTTAACCGTCTTGAAAGCGTCCGTGGATTTAAATTTTTAGCGTGTGCTTGTAAATAAGCAATGATAGCTTCAGGTGTAGAAGGCAACCTTCCACCCCACAACTCAAAATGCTTGATATCACTGCGATAGGCTTTTCTCGTATTGTCAGATGTTGCGGCTGTGATATATGGGTTTGATATTAAATTTGTTAATGTTGCCGTGACTTCATTACGTAACGGCTGAGTTGATATGAGTTCAGGCAATTTTTCCTCTAATCCATTTTCCATGTCGATATACCTCGTATCCTTCACTTTTGTCCTGTTTTACGATACCCATTTTAGAATTTTAGACGTCTTTTATCGATAAACATGATTATCGATAGTTAGATAATGCTATCAATTATTAACTAAAAAAGATATAGTTATGTTAATTTACATCTCATGGAAAAATACGGTTACCTATAAAAAAGGATCATTTATGTCACGGCCAGGAATCACCTATCAAGATATTGCAAATGCCGCCGATGTGCTCAAAACACAGGGAACCAATCCCACTATTGAAGCCATTCGAAAAATCACAGGCACAGGGAGCAATGGGACGATTGGGCCACATTTGCGCAGATGGAAAGAGATACAATCCGACTCTCATAGGATTGCTTTTAAAGATCATTTGCCAGAGCAACTTGTTTTATTGATGAAGGAGCTCTGGGGACAAGTCATTATTCAATCTGAAACTAAAGTCAGTGCCATTGAAGAAACCCATCAAAAAACAATGGAAGAATTGCAACAAGAGCTTGATAAATACAAAGCAAACAACCAACGGTGGCAAAATTTATTTAATCAGTGGCAACAAGAAAAAAGCCGCCTCATCAATGATAAATTGAGTTTAGAATCAGCTATCAGCGAATTACAAAAAAACATTTCTGCATCAGAAAATAAGCAAGACACCTTGAGTCAACGAGTAACAGAAAAACAAGAGCGTATCTTGGAGCTGCATCGATTACATAGCCAGGTTCAAGCGAACCTGGAACACTATCGGGAAAGCGCTCGCGAACAACGTCTTATGGAGCAGCATCGCTACGAACAACAAGAACAGCAGCTTCAACAAACGATTAAACAGTTACAACAACGAATTATGTCACTTGATCAAGATAATTCGAATTTAAAACAACAATATGAAAAAATCACATTTGAAAAAAATTCAATTCAACTTGAACATGAAAAAACAAATGATCAATTAAATATATTAGAAGCCAACTATTCTCGCCTTGAAAGTGAATTAAATGAAAATATTCACGCTAAAGATCATTGGCAGCTTCAGTATCGTACCGTTGAACAAAAATTAAATGAACAGATTGATTCACTTATTAACTTGCGCGCACAAATTGCTTCATCTACCCAACAACAAATGTCTTTGGAAAAGCAACTCCAGGAATTGATTGACCAAAATAAAATTCTTGGCTTAGATAAATGGGATTTAGCGCAAGAAAAAGCACAATTAGAGGGACAAAATAAACAATTACAACTAATGCTCAAGAAACAAGTGATGGCCTCTGGCTGAACTCAACTAATGATAGCTGAATTTAACTTATGAAAATGACAGAAAATGATTTTTTTATAGCATATTTTGGATTTGAATATGATTTTACTGACTGTTATGTTGATGGACATCTTGACTGGAATGGAGTTTGATTTATTTGTTCCTGCTTTTCCTCAACTAACGAATTATTTTCATGCGACACCCTTTGGGATAGAGTTATCGCTTTCTGTTAATTTTATTGGCTATTGCATTGGTTTATTTATTGCCGGTGAATTAGCAGATTGTTATGGTCGTAAGTTTATTATCTTGTCAGGGCTGATGATTTTTATTTTAGGTAGTATTGTTTGTTTGATGACAAATTCTTATAACATTTTTCTATGCGGACGTTTTCTACAAGGGTTTGGAATTGCGGCACCTTCGATACTCAGTTTTTTGATTATTGCTGATTTATACACTATCAAAAAACAACAGTTTTTAATGGCCATGTTAAATGCATCGTTGAATACCGCTGCGGCTTTGGCGCCTGTCATCGGTAGTTATATAACACTCTATTTTCATTGGCAAGGAAATTTTATTACGCTGCTATCGTTAGGAATTATTGTATTTTTAATGACTTTGTTTTTTGTGCCTCACGTTAAACTTTCTGCATTAGAAATGAAAACAATAGTGCAGGGCTATGTTGAAATTTTTCGGTCAAAGACATTACTTTTATTGATGATTTATTTTACGCTGACGTTCGTACCTTACTGGATTTTTGTTGGTATCTCACCCTTACTATATATGAAGGATCTAGGAGTAAGTTTAAAGCATTTTGGGTATTATCAAGGTTCGCTCGCATTAGTATTTGCTTTCGGAAGTTTACTTTTTGGATTCATTATCCATCGGTTTAATCATAAAAAATTATTATCTATTGCTAATCAAATTTTTATTTTGAGTTTATTAGCAATCCTCTATGTTTCCATTTGGAACGGGCATAATGCGCTTTTCATTACGATTGCATTCATTCTTTTTGTCATTGGCCAAATTATTCCGGGCAATATTCTTTATCCGCTTTATTTAAACTTAATGCCAGATGCAAAAGGGCGATTAACGGCACTTATTCAAGGAGGGAGATTGATATTTGCATCTATTGGATTACAAGTTGCAGGATTGTTTTATGATGGCTCATTTCGCAATATAGGGTTTATTGTGAGTAGCGTGATACTAATGGGCATTTTTGTAATGGTCTATATTATAAGGCAATGGAATCTGATTAATGATGCTAAAGCCGCTTCAATTAATCAGTAATACCAATATAATTGGTTATTCGCCTTTGGAATACAAAAACCTTAGTAATCGATTTTTAGATGTATTTTTTGGGATTAACCAATGATGAAAAAAATAGTCGCTTTATTTGCAATGATAATGTTATGGCATCATGTCTGTTTTGCCTATCCTATACCAAACTCATTTCCTCCTTTTCATATTGCGGGAAATTTATATTATGTTGGGACAGATGACCTTGCAAGTTACTTAATCGTGACTTCTAAAGGAAATATTTTGATCAATAGTGATCTTGAAGCTAATGTTAAAATGATTAAAGCTAGCATAGAAAAATTGGGATTCAAATTCAGTGACACTAAAATTTTACTGATTAGCCATGCGCATATTGATCATGCGGCGGGCAGTGAATTAATTAAGCAGCAAACAAAAGCAGAATATATGGTGATGGATGCAGATGTTCCTCTTGTACAATCTGGTGGAAAATCAGATTTTTATTATGCCAATGATTCAGCCATGTATTTTCGTCCAAGCACAGTTGATAAAGTGCTGCATGATGGCGATCAAGTAAAATTAGATGAAACTGTATTAACGGCACATTTGACACCAGGTCACACAAAAGGATGCACATCATGGACAATGCAAGTCACAGATCATGGTAAACCTTATCAAGTGGTGATTGTAGGTAGTCTTAATGTCAATCCAGGATATCAATTAGTTCATAACAAAAACTATCCTGCTATTGCTCAAGACTATGAACATGCTATCAACGTGTTGAAGTCACTACCTTGCGACATCTTCCTTGGTGCCCATGCTGTGTATTTTGACCTTAAGAAAAAATATGCTTTATTGAATAGCAGTGTAACCAATCCCTTTATTGATCCAATAGGATATAAAAAACATATTGCTCAAAAAGAGTGGGAGTTTTATCAAGAACTTAAAAAACAAACGACGGCTTACTAAAAAAATCATTCTTATCTAAAATGAGCATCTTGTCGGTTTAATATACTGCACACCGTTAATCTCCAGCAAGCAATAAACCATTTTATTCAAGGCACTATAAAATATTTATAAGTAGTCTTAGATGCAGGCTAAAATAAATTGAAATGGAAATCAGATTATCATACAATGCTCAAAATTAGGCCAAATATCGCAGGCTACACATGTATTCTCGACTATCACCTCTGGCAGTATTACAGCAAGCTAAAGATATTGTTGAATCGATTGGAGGTAACTCACAAGCTAAAGCATCTGCAGCGAAAAATATCGCTTCTTTGATGTTGGTGTTTAGAATAAATGAACTTGGTGAATTAGAAGAAGCATCTATTAAAACAGCTGATGCTATTGTTAAACAAATTCGAGAAAATCTATCTAATTTATTAGGAACATTTTCTTATCCATCACCTCAATATAATGCTATACATAATGTTTTGTTATTATTAGCGCAATATTTTCCTTTTGGAGTAGATAATTCTAAATTTATTTGCTGCATTACAAATGAAGAAATTCAAGCAGACACGTCCCGTTTTGTGCTAGCAAGCGGCCATCATTTTTCAGAAGATGGTATTCTTTCTATGTATACATCAGGCAATTATTCAAGAAACCCTATAAATAGGGAGCCAATAACGGAACGAGACAGAGATCGTATTCAGTTGTTTTTCTTTCAGCGAAACCCCAATCAAAGACTACTGGAAACTCATTCGCTGGATTATGCAGCAGGCGGTGCAATGGCAGGCTTTTTTTGCATAGCAATGCCAATTATGGGAGTAGCAGCGTTTTCATTTGTCGCTATTTTTTTATTCACTGTGCTAGGAATCATCTCTTTTCCGGCGTTTGTTACTGCTGCTTTACATTCATCATTATTAGTTCCTATCGCACTCACGATTGAATATGGTCCAGTAATTGTAGGTGCCTTTATAGGGGCTATTATTGGCGCATTTCCCACTGCTCCTCAATTAGAATCTCTAAAACAAAAAGTAGGTGACGTCTCTGATAATCTACCACTACAAAAACTCGCTAGTAAACAAAAAGGCTCTGATGTGAAAGAATTAAAACAGTCAAGTCATCCTCAGATAAAATCGCGAGATGATTTATTTTTATTTCCGCGCTTATCAAAGCCTACTACAGAATTAAAGATTTCACGCTCTCCTGATATTATGTTTGCAAGAAGTAAATCATGTTCTGATATTTCGTCAATATCATCTTCACCTGCTACTCATCGCGACTCTAAGGCTCATCCCATTCAAAAATTTCGAATTTAAAAAGCTTTGAACAAAGACAAAATAAAATTTTAGGAGAAACATTTCTATTTTTGATAAAGGTAATATTTTCCTCTAAATGGGGCAAAATAGTTCGAGATACAGGCCAATAATTTATGGCCTGATTAAAAAATAATCGCGAAAAAATCACGAAATTATTGCGAAATAATCGCGAAAAAATCAATGCTTGCCAGGTATGTGCTTAGGTTAATAAAGCTAAGGTTAAATGTTTTAGGCGAGCAACCGTGAGAAAGTGCCTTGTTGTAAAAAATAAGCTCGGCAGGCTTTAGCAAAACCGCTCTTACATTATAAAACTAGATAGAAAAGTAGGCGAGACCAAGCACGTTAAGATTGAAGAATGAGACTAGTAAACGTCATTGCGTTACTGGGACACTTATAAGGTTGCTATAAGTGTCCCACTAACATATAAGAGTATGACTTCTTGGACAAAATTATTGGTAGAAATAGCGAAAAAAAAGAACTTGAAGATGCATTTAATTCAAATAATGCTGAATTTATAGCTGTCTATGGCCGGCGGCGAGTAGGCAAGACCTTTCTGATCAAGAATTTTTTTCAAGGGAAAAAATGTCTCTATTTCCAAATGACAGGTATATATAAAGGACCATTGGATAAGCATTTATCACGATTTTCAAAGGAAATAGGCGCAACATTTTAATTGCCTTTTAATTTAAATGAAACATCTTTATATTTAAATCATCTAGAGTATCCATGCAACTATCAGCAAATTTTAAGGCTATATATGACGATGGGAGGGGTTCCCTTTTATCTCAATCAGCTTAAAAAAAGCTATTCAATAGACCAAAATATCGATCATTTATTCTTTAATTCAGAAGGGGTTTTGTTCTATGAATTTGATGAAGTATTTTCATCATTGCATCCAGTGACGCTAGAGGATGTTGTTATAGTATTCTATGCTATTATTTTGCTATGCATTTATCGAGTATTAATCTAGGAAATCTGAAACATGGCCAAACCTAAGCGTATTTTCATTGTCGGGCATATGGGCGCAGGAAAATCTTTATTCAGTAAAGCCTTGGCTGAAAAACTTGGTTGGCAATATGTCGATGCCAATCTTGGTTTAGAACGCTATTATGGGCGGCGCTTGAATGAAATAATTGGCAAGCAAGGCGAAGACGCTTTTCATCAATGTGAAGCAGAAGTATTATCTTACTACATTGGCAAAAAGAATGTTGTGGTAACTATGGAGGATGGCGTCATCACCACAGAAAAGAATAGAAAATTGTTATCATCAGAATTTGTAATTTATTTGAAGGTGAGCACATCAGTGCAAATTGAACGTACGTCATATGGATTGCCTCCACTTTTCCCAATCGCGGATCAAAAAACATTCTTTGATAAGCTGCATCTTGAACGTGACCATTTGTTTGAAGAAGTAGCTACGCTAATTATGATTGAAAAAACGAGAATTTTCAAAACAGTCAGTTGCACTCTATTGCCCTAATGTTTTCCACCTTGTATGCTTGGTAACCTGTTTCTGTAATAATGGATTGTGAGAGCCATGAACGAAAAACGTTTGATCACGTCATTAACGCCAGAGCTTTGTTGCTCCAATATCAAAACCAGTCTCTTTTTTTACACCAATATTCTTGGTTTCAGCATTCAGTATCAGCGTGAAGAAGATGGTTTCGCCATGCTCGAACGTCAAGGCTCACGAATCATGCTAGATGAAATACGCAAGGATTCCGAGAGCAACGCTAAGAGGTCATGGATATCAGGCTCGCTGGAAGCGCCTTTCGGTAGAGGAATCAATCTGCAGATAGAGACAAACAATATTGATGAGTTGTACGATTGCGTCCAAAAAGCTGGGATCAGTGTATTCTTGCCTATAGAAGAGAAATGGTACCGTGCAAATGATATCGAAATTGGCAACCGCCAGTTCATAGTTCTGGATCCCGATGGCTATATGCTTCGCTTTTCCCAAAATCTAGGCGAAAGGAAAGACGGATAAATTGTACTTAAGTATTGATGCCGTCTTAGCTGATTGATGTCGTGAGTAATTTTCTAATAGCGCCTGACATCAGAGACGCCGAACACTGTGAAAATGGTGAGAATCCGAGTATGGCCCAACCCTATAATGAATTCACATAGTGCAATCGCAATAAAATTAGGCAGCAATCCCCACGCCAAAGCATGCAAATAGGATTGTGCCAGTAACACTACCGATGGTTTCTGTCCAAATAACGAGAAAATGGGCGCCATGTTCCAAAACAAAATGAAAGCTGGAATGGACAGCAGCAGACTAAGCAATAAACCATCACGCGTAACTAATATTATGCCTGCTTGATCATTTGCACCATATTTATGAGAAATCAGGACGTTGATTGAACCTAATGTTCCAAACATTATTCCGGCGAATGTGCCATAAAGCCAACTGACTAATGCACCTGCGGCCAATGTTTCTTGGTTTACGTGCGCTAAAAACAACGTTTCCAAAAATGCTGGGGCAGCTCCTACAATACCAATTAATGCTAGAGGTATAGCTAATTTCAACAGAGGATAAAAATCATTTTTTATGATTGAGGAGTATTTTTTTATTGTTGTCATGTTAACTTCTCAATATCAATCAATTTCTCAAATTGGTTAACCATCTCTTTCGTGTTCATTAATGTTGTATCTAAAGTTATCGCTTGCTTTTCAATCGCTTGTTTTTTTAAAAATTCTGCCCAAGTATCCATGTTATCATTAATCAATTCTGGTTGGTTACGATCTTGATGCAGACGTTTATGGCGGGCATTTTTTTCGCAATGCACAAGTACAATTTTATAATTATGAAAGCTAAATCCTTCAAAAGCTGAAATAATAAAATCAAGATTCACTTGGCCTTCAAAAATAATGAGCTTTTTATTATTATAATGGGTCAGTAATTTTTTTACCCATTGATAGGTCATTGCTTTTTGCCACTCACTGCCCGAACCATAAGCCGTTACCATTTCCTGTTCGGACGGTACGCCAATAGTATCAAAATGCAGGCAGGTGACAGATGAAGCAGGATATTTTTTATGAAAAGCGTCTACAATAGTTGTTTTTCCCACACCTGATGCGCCTGTTAGAAATACAATTGCTGGATGTTGCTTAGCAGCATGAAAAGTTTCTCTCGCTTTCCCTAAAACGTTATTAATGAATTTTGTTTTAGCGTTTGTATACTGCTCTCGATCATGAGGGTTATCTTTAGCAAGATTTAATTTCAATTGTTCATATTCACGGGCTACTTCAGGATTATTATTTAAGTAATTTCTAAATAATATTTTATTTTTCCAATGCTTCGATCCAAGTTCCACTATATGCACATGATGAGTTCGTTTCTCACCAAAAGGCGGCATGCCTTTTACGAAAAACATTCGTTCAGGATCTGGATTTTCATACCAATATTCATAACCTAGTATTTTCAATGCATCAATAGCCAGTTGTTTTATCGAATTAAGGGAGTCAACTGCAATTTGAATATCTATAATAGGCTTAGCTAACATTCCTGGAATTGCTGTGCTACCTACATGCTGAATATCAATGATATGGTTGGCAGGAAGAATTTCCTGAAGTTTTTTTATTTCCTGTGCGGCCATTTTTGGCCATTGATTATCATAAGGAACCAATTCAATTGAATCATTAAAAACACTCATTTAGATAATCTCTTTTGATTAATTATTTGTACTTAACATCATCTTATTCAACAGTATTAAATGTTAAAATGATATTATCATGTGGTTGGGGTTCTTTGACCGATATAATTTTTTCTGAAAAATTATTTTTCGTATAATCTGCAATGACTGATTTCCAAAATTGAATAGCAGGCAGATTAGGTGGCATTTGCATAATCTCCCATTTTCCTGGAAATTTATTAAAAAGAGAAATTGCAACTTGTCGGCCAATGCCTTTACCTTGGAATTTCCCGACAATAAAAAACTCGCCCATGTTCCAGTCTACAGTTGATGTACTACCATGTTTATCTACGAGAGCAAATCCTGCCAATTCATCATCTACTCGAATTATAAATGGATAGCAATTTGGTAACCAGTATTTACTTAAATCAAGTGCCTCGTAAAGACCGTTTTTTGGAAATGACCAATCAAATAATTCATAAAAGCCACACGATTTAGATAAATCATATGCATAAAACCTTGCCATATTTTGTATGACCGGCATTAGTTCTATCGAGGCAGCATCAATGGTAATTTGCATCAATTTTTTAGCCTATTATGTTCAAACATTTCACAATAACGCCGCACACTTGAGTTACATCATTAATCTGCACTATAGGATATTGCGGATTTAAATATCCTATACCTCAATGCGGGCCGTTGGAAACAAGTGAATACCGTGATGGAATATATTGAAGCCAGTGAACGGTTTGAAGATTCGGCCGCAGCCAGTGTGCTCGTGAATATAAAAAATAATATTGGATATTCTGACATAACGATCAAATAATCTTTGCTGGTGCTCCTATTCGTAAAAATTAATTTCACTGCCTAAATTTAAAGGCTGGTCAAACCGCTGACCAGCCTAGTTTTAAGTTACTAGCTTAGCGCACTGTCCTGCATTTCTCCTTCTATTGTACATTGAATTTTTTTCTTATATCCTGATAATCTTAATTCACCTTTTGTATTAGCAAGGTTTGTTGCTATGGAGCATTGATGATGTTGGTTAAATTGGTTCGCCGTAGCAGGTAAAACATGCCCATCTACAGAGTCAATGACCACGCCTGCAGCCATATGTTGATTCAAATTGATTGGTATTATATAGCTATCATCAACTTGGATCGTCTTCATCTCTTCTAATACAGCATGGCTCCCCTTGTCCTGATAAGCAAGTTGATAAACAATTTGCATTGGCTTATTTACAGTGAGTTTTACTTCATTGGCGTAGACCGCTTCAATGGTCATAGTGCTTAAAATTAAAAAGCTGACTGCTAATTTTTTGAATTTCATGGTTCATTCCTCATAGGTTGTTAATAAAGTATCGATTGTTTTATCATCGACGATATGTATAATAGACTTTACAAACTAATATGTAAAGTCTATTATACATCTGCAGGAGAATGAACGAATGCCTAGGATAATGAGCAAGTTGACTATTTATAACTCAATCCAGGAGCTGCGGCATGCTAAATCAATTACTCAACAAGACTTAGCAGACGCCGTCGGGGTCACTCGGGCAACGATTGTTGCTCTTGAAAAAGGGAACTATAACCCTTCCTTAGAACTGGTATTTAGAATCGCGAAATTTTTTAAAACCGATATTGAAAAAATATTTTATGAAAAAGGAGCACGTCGTGAATAAGTTAATACGCTTTATACAATTATATTTGTTAATTGGGCTTCCGTTTGTGATTGCTTGCATGATCTGGAGCAATGCACGTACTGAAAATGAAGTTTTACAGAGTGCAGGCTTTTTTGCTAAGGCCTCCTGGGAAATATTGTCCTGGAACTTAATGCTTTGGTTTGCAGTCCTAATTATTTTTCTTGTGATATTAGTTGTTGTTCCGAGCGCAAGGGAAAACACATTAAGATATCTGGCCAATTTAAAAGAACGAGATGAACGAGAAGAATATATTACAGGTAAAGCGGCTCGTGCTGCTTATATTTCCACGTTAAGCCTTATCATTTTCTTTTTGTTTTTCTCTGTATTTTCACTGAGCGTCTTTTTTATGCCAAAAGATCAACTACATAAGAAGCGTATTACTGTAGCTATTCATGTAGGTATAAATCTTTTAGAGGGTACTAAGCCTGAAATTATTCCACAAGGAGAAGTATTATTTGCCACAAAAAATATTATGCCTTCAAGTTCGAGCATACTCATTATTTTATTAGCTTGGCAGTTGTTGATATTTAACTATACCGCACGAAAAGAGCAGAAAATGAGTTAGATTATATAAAGGAAACTTTATTTGGAAAATGAAGTCAAAAATAATATCATAAGCCTTATATAGTACTTAGGTGATTATTTATAAAATGCGCTCATTTTTCTCACAAGTCACTTCTTTCTTAGAAACCACCGTTGCTCCTATCAGTAATGAACTCGACTCTCATCAAAATTTATTGCGAAACTGCTATCAAAAATGGACTGAGTTGGGTGGCTTGCGTTTATTAGTTCCTTGCCAATACAACGGGCTAGGTTGTGAACGGCATGAATGGATACAATATACAAGCCAACTCGCGGAATATTCAGGAGCGCTGTTGTTTTTGCAAGCCCAGCATCAATATGCCATTTCGAGATTAAAAAAATTCTTGCCTGATATAAAAATAGCGTCTGTTTTACGGTCTCTTGCCAAAGATAATGAAGGTGTTGGAATTGCTTTTGCTGCGAATAAAAAAATTCTGGCTGTAGAAGAGCATGCGGGTGGCTTTATTATTTCAGGCACTTTAAAATGGGTCACCGGATTGGACTATTTTTCTAAGATATTATTTTCTTTTGACATAAATGGACTAGATTATTATTGTTTTTTGCCTTTTAAAACAATAGATACTTCTCTCGTTTTATCGCCCATACTTGAGCCTATTGTATTCAGCGCAGCAAATACTGTAACGATTACATTAAAAGACTATTTTATCTCGTCAGATGATATTATCGCCTCGCATCCTTTTCAGTCTAAAACACCTTTTGAACATCCTGGTATTTACAGTTTTTTAGGCGCTTCAAAAGCATTGTTAAAAATAGCGGCCACGGCAAAATATC
This sequence comes from Legionellales bacterium, assembly GCA_023265835.1. GTDB lineage: Bacteria > Pseudomonadota > Gammaproteobacteria > DSM-16500 > DSM-16500 > UBA4722. The sequence continues at coordinate 2,773 of JAHFSI010000035.1, read as the reverse complement.
ATGATAATGTTTTAGCTATAAAAAGATTAAACCAACTATTAAAAGAATGGGAAAATTATTATGCTGAAGTTATGCATCCAACGCTAGGTCCTTTTCAACTGAGAGCAATCGGTTTGAGATTAGCCGAAAAATGTTTATCATTTGCAAAACTGGTTTGTGGCAGCCAAGGCTTATTGCCTGCTCATGCAATAACACGACTGAGTCGTGAAATCTGGCAATATTCCATAGGGGGCTATTCAGAAAGCCAACTAGAAGCCTATTTAGAGCAGAAAGAGGGACAAGATCACGTTTAACGCTCATCTCGTCTCCAATTTTCAGCGAGAATTATATCTTAATTTCTTCTGAAATTGGTCCGAATTTTGGGCCCCACTATACTCATTGAAATCACCTTTGTTACCATCATTTAGCCCTCCCTGGGTTATGATCCAGGTTAGGTTAACCCTATTAGACTAAAAAGGTGACATTTCTACTTTGCAGAAAGGTGACATTTCAAATTTGCGCTTACATCTGTTAAATAATTCTTTACGCATTTAATATTTGTGTATATAATAATCAAAAACATATTATTAGCTTAATAGAAGATCAAACATGAAAATTATTTTAAACATCATTGATGTCGAATTTTGTGCGCAAGTTTATGTTATAGCAGAAGAAAATGAAAAAGAGTTTGATTTGCTTGAAAAAAACGAAAGACACTCAACACGATGTGTCAAAATTTGGCATAATCGGACTCAGCAAAGCATGCTACCAGCGAAAGAACCTAAGCGTTATCATAATGATATTTTCATTGTTTTTGAAAGTAACGTGCCTTACCAAGATTTTTGCAAAGCATTTGTTGCATCTAAATATCACCTACCAGAAAACTATAATATAATTACACAGAATTGCGCAGAGGCCGCTTATTTTGCTTTAAAACTAGCAGGAATTGATTTTCCGATTAATCGTTTTCTTAGATTAACAAGGTTAAATGTGCATTCATTTTTTAAATTTCCACCTATTGTATTAACAGCTGCTGATCTATATCACTATGCAAAAGCACATAAACTAAAATTAATGAAACAACCCTCTTCTTCTTATGCATCTTTTTTATTAAAAATGCAAACGGTGCAATCAGAATGCAAAACCAGATCATGGAAAACGGATATTGTCCCATCAAAGGCACAAAATGATATGGAAATAATTATGAAGGAAATAGATCATGCCATGACAATAAGGCCCCATCATATTGAACTTTATTTAAAAGCCTTAAATTCGGGACTGAACCTTATTACATTTAAATCTAATTCAGATGAATATCTCAACTATCTTGAACTTTCTAACCAATTTAAAGAAAGACAAGAAAGCTTAATACCTCGATTAAATAATCTGATACTACTATTTGTTTTAGGATGTTTTTTGTATTATAGAATCAAGCCTTATGTGATTAATGAGGACCTAAACGTTGTAGAAGATACCATCCTGCCAATGATTTCCGGATTATTATCAACCCTGATGTTTAGAGCTGTGTTTACTCATTTTTATCCTACAGATAAAGAAGCTAATGTTAAACCCACGAAACTTTCAAAAGCAATGCACAATTTAGTAGAGGACTTCTTGGAGACAGAGCTTGCTGAAAACAAACGTGAGCCTTTGCGCGCTATGAAATAATCTGTAGCACCGGAGGTAGCGCACTGTTTGTTGCCAGTTGTAACTAGTCATGAGCCGGTTATAACCCTTAATCGGCTCAAAATAAAGCTGATTCTGAGCCGATTAATGAAATTAATCGGCTCATACTTAACTTATCGAAAATACAGCCATATTTTGCTAAGCTGTGGAACAGTTAACAGAAGTAAAAGGAATAGCATGATCACGCAATTTTTTTCCATCGCCCTAATCACATTGTTGGGTGCGATGTTGCCCGGCCCGGATTTTGCTATCGTTACCCAAAACGCCCTGTTTCATTCTAGAAGAGCCGGCTATTTTACTTCGTTAGGCGTTGGCACAGCCATTTTAATCCACATGACCTATTGCGTGCTGGGTTTAGCACTCGTGATCTCCAATTCATTATTGCTTTTTAATTTAATTAAATATGTTGGGGCACTTTATTTAATTTATTTAGGCATCAATGCATTATTTTCTAAACAGGCAAAGAAGATTTTTTCTAATGAAAAAGTTAAAAAAACACAGATGTCGCGTTTGACCGCTTTCAAACAAGGGTTCTTATGTAATTTACTTAACCCCAAAGCGACTTTGTTTTTCTTGTCTCTTTTTACGGTGATTATAAAACCCAATACGCCAATTCATTGGGAGATAGTTTACGCCGCGGAAATATTTATGATTGCCATTGCTTGGTTTTGTGTCTTGACCATCATTTTATCTCATCCCAACATTAAAAAGGTTTTAGAAAAAGCGGAAAAATATATCGCAAAACTGCTAGGCCTATCGTTGATAACTTTCGGCATTGCTTTAACTTTTGTTAAACATTAAGCATGAAAATGCTTGTAGCCACTTTAAGATGTGTTATCTTGATAATCATGAAAAAATTATACACACTCATTCCCATCGCTTTACTAGTAATCGGATCATCCGCCGGATTTTTTTGGCTCAATAAACAGATCCATATTGGAAATGAAAAAATTACCATAGGTAAACTACAGCTTTCAGAAGGCGAGCAAGCCGTTTTTCTAAACCTATCCAAACTTATCAATAGATAACTTTAGTGTTAGATTCTTGCTTCAACACACCATGACTAGCTATAGCGGATGCTATAGCCCCGTCAGCGGATGCTCCACAA
>JAHFSI010000116.1 GCA_023265835.1 Legionellales bacterium | reverse complement strand
TATTGGGTTTATACGAATTTCAATTACCTACACGGTGGCAAAGACACCTGACTCAGTTAAGCAATCGACAAAAAGGCGGAACTTATTTTGGGGTGTTTTTAATGGGCAGTATTTCTAGCTTAATCGTTTCTCCTTGCTTAAGTCCTGCGCTTGTCGGTGTACTGGCCTATATTGCTCATACTGGCAATATAGGATTAGGCGCATTGGCATTGCTTTCTCTCGGAATAGGCATGGGACTGCCTTTATTAATAGTAGGAGCTTCTGCCATTCGATTTTTACCAAGAACGGGTGCTTGGATGCAAACAGTTGAACATCTCGTGGGTATCATGATGTTGGCCGTTGCAATCTGGCTGTTGTCACGCATCATTTCAGGAACTGTAGCACTGTTTCTCTGGTCTGCATTATTCATTGTTTCTGCTATTCTGATGGGAAACTTCACAAAAGTCATCCGTGACTGGCAGCCCCTGCGTCACAGTATAGCGAGCCTTGCGCTTGTCTATGGTATTATTCTGTTGATTGGGGCCGCAGCAGGTAATTCCGATCCACTTCATCCTTGGGAAAATTGGCACTTTACTTCACGTTCTACACGGCCTCTGTTTATGACTGTCGACAATATGGCACAGTTCAATCAACAACTCGCTCGAGCAAAACAAGAAAAAAAATGGGCCCTACTCGACTTTTATGCGGATTGGTGTGAAACTTGCATAGACATGGATCGTTATTTATTTACCAAACCCGCCGTGAAACAGGTGCTCAATCGTTTTGTCCTGCTGCGCAGTGACATCACAGCAAATAATGCTTTTGACAAAGCGATCATGCAGCGCTATCGAGTCATCGCACCCCCGACACTGCTGTTCTTTACGCCTGACGGCAAAGAGCTTTCCACGGAACGTTTGATCGGCGACATCTCTGACCACGAATTATTGGCCCACATACAAAAATTAAAAGGAAACAACGAGTGACGACGCAGAAAACATATCAAACACCGCACCTAACAACTGCATCGGTTGCGCCTTTGCATTTGTTAGAACGACAGTTACTCAATAAAGAAAAAGAAATTGAAGAATGGTTTGCCGCGCAATGGCAATTAAGTCCGGCACCTATTTATGGATCAGTGGACTTGCGTAATGCAGGCTTTAAATTAGCACCCATTGACATGAATTTATTTCCAGCGGGCTTTAATAATTTAAGCCCGGAATTTCTACCGCTTTCTATCGAGGCGGCACGTTTGGCCATCACACAACAACAGCCTGCAGTAAAAAACATTTTATTGGTTCCTGAAAACCATACGCGAAATCTGTATTATTGGGAAAACATCAAAACATTATTACATATTTTAACAGCAGCTGGGTTTAACGTACGCTTAGGCTCTCTATTAACAGAACCTCAAACCATTACACTTGCCTCTGGCGAAATCATTAAACTGGATCTCATTAAACGTCAGCAAAATAAAATCGGCATTGATGATTTTGTGCCTGATATGATTTTATTGAACAATGACTTGTCCGCAGGCATACCCGATATTTTACAAAATTTACAACAACCTTTGGTACCGCCTGCTGAATTGGGTTGGAGCCAACGCTTAAAATCAGGCCATTTTCAGTATTATGCTGATATCAGCCAGACCTTTGCCCAATTAATTGATATTGATCCGTGGTTCATCGCCCCTATGTTCATGCATTGCGGCGCAATTGATTTTATGCATCGAGATGGTGAAGATTGTTTAACGCGTGATACCGCGAAATTGTTAGAAGCTATTCAAAAAAAATATGATGAATATCAGATTTCTTGTAACCCTTTCGTCATTATTAAAGCGGATGCGGGAACGTATGGGATGGCGGTGATGACAGTGCGTGATGCAGAAGAAATCCGCTCGTTAACCCGTAAAGAACGCACGCACATGTCCAAATCTAAAGGCGGACAACCGGTACATAGGGTGATTGTGCAAGAAGGGGTTTATACTTTTGAAACGTGGAGTGTCTCGGATGCAGTAGCTGAACCCGTTGTGTATTTATGGGGACAACGCGTCGTAGGCGGTTTTTATCGCGTGCACAAAGAACGAGGTATCGATGAAAATCTCAATGCACCCGGCATGCATTTTGAACCCCTCGCTTTTGCAACAGCATGCCATCAACCTGATAAAATTTCCTCTGACAACTGCCAAAATCGTTTTTATGCCTATGGTGTTATTGCACGCTTAAGCATGTTAGCGGCAGCACGAGAAATAGTGGAGCAAATGAAGCGATGACTATAAAGATAGGCGTTGTAATGGATTCGATACAAAACATCCATTATAAAAAAGACAGCACACTGGCCCTGTTATGGGAGGCCAAAGCGCGCGGTTGGACAATTTATTATTTTGAGCAGCAGGATTTATTTGTACGCGATGGAGAGGCGTTTGGTAATAGTCGGTTACTCAATGTTTTTCAAGATCCTAAACGTTGGTTTGAGTTAAGTGAATATCAGCGCATTGCTTTATCAGAATTAAATGTGATTTTGATGCGGAAAGATCCGCCTTTTGATTTAGAATATATTTATACCACGTATATTTTAGAATTAGCGGAACAAGCCGGCGTAAAAATAATTAATAAACCGCAAAGTTTACGCGATGCCAATGAAAAATTCTACACTGCGTGGTTTCCCGAACACTGTCCTCCCACTTTAATCACGCGTCACATTCATTTATTGCGTGAGTTTTTTCACGAACAAAAAGATATTATTTGTAAACCCTTAGATACCATGGGTGGTGCTTCCATTTTTCGTTTGACAGCATCGGACATGAATGCATCCGTTGTATTTGAAACCTTGACGCGGCAAGGAAAAGGCTTCATGCTGGCGCAACGTTTCATTCCAGAAATTTTTCAAGGCGATAAGCGCATTTTATTAATCAATGGCGAACCCGTTCCTTATGCATTGGCACGTATTCCGGCAACCGGCGAATTACGTGGAAATTTGGCCGCGGGAGCTAAAGGCGTTGCACAACCCTTGACAGAACAGGATCTGAAGTTATGCAAATCAATTGGTCCTGCGCTGCGTGAAAAAGGATTATTATTAGTAGGGCTTGATGTGATAGGAAATTATGTAACAGAAATCAATGTGACTAGCCCAACCTGCATACGTGAGCTCGATGAGCAATGCCATTTAACTATTAGCAAATTGTTGTTTGATGTCATCGAAGATCAAATTTAAATATTCGTTCCTAAAAAAAAGAGATAACAATGTCAAAAGATCAATCTATGTCAGATGTTTTATATTGGCTGGCTGCAACCAGCTTGCCCGATGTAGGGCCTATTACTTTTTCTCGTTGGTTAAGTGCTTTCGAGAATATCAAAGCCCTATTTACTGCAACAAAGCCTGACTTAATGAATGCTGGATTAACAGAACAACAAATCCATCTATTACAAAATGCCGACTGGTGCATTGCAGAAAAAAATTTAGCTTGGTGCGAAAAAAATAATTGTCAAATTATCACCCTCGCTGATGACAGGTATCCTGCATTATTGAAAGAAATTTCCGCTGCGCCTCTTTTACTATATGTACGAGGCGAAACCGCCCTGTTAAATGGCCCTCAGCTCGCCATCGTAGGTACACGCAACCCCACTCCGAAAGGACGAGAATTGGCCCGCCACTTTGCCCATACCTTAGCAAGCACCGGTTTGCATATTACTAGCGGGCTTGCATTAGGCATCGATGCCGAAAGCCATCGCGGCGCTTTAAGTGCCGGCGGAAAAACATTAGCGGTTTTTGGTACCGGCTTAAATCAAATTTATCCAACCTCTCACCGCGCACTTGCGGAAGAAATCGCAGACAATGGTATTCTGATATCCGAATTTTCCCCTTTAGAACCACCCAAACCCGCTCATTTTCCCCAACGCAATCGTATTATTAGCGGGTTAAGCTTAGGCGTATTAGTGGTAGAGGCAGCCATCCGCAGCGGTTCCTTAATTACCGCCCGCTATGCAAACGAGCAAGGCCGCGAAGTCTTTGCCATCCCCAGCTCTATTCATAATCCTCTTGCTAAAGGCTGCCATTATTTAATCCGCCAAGGCGCCAAACTCACTGAGACAGCGGAAGATATTCTAGAAGAATTAGGCCCGTTAGCAACTCTCTCCTCACCGATAACTACTATCGCCAACACAAAAAAGCATGCTACACTCGCCCCTGCTTTGCGTGCATTACTTGCACACATTGGTTGTGAGATCACAGCATTAGAGACTATCATTGCACGCAGTGGATTGACGGCGGGTGAAGTTTCCTCCATGCTGTTATCTCTAGAATTACAAGATTTGATCAAAACGACACATGGCGGCTATCAGTTAAAGTGAAGTGAAATAATAGGTAATTATGTTTGAAATATTAATGTTTTTATTTGAAAACTATATGGATGAAAAAGCAGTCCTCAAAGCAGACAGCGATGCTATTTTACTGGAACTAGAAAGAATCGGCTTTGACCGCAATGAAATTGCCCGCGCACTTCACTGGCTCAATGGCTTAATTCAGTTCCAACAAGCTGTCGCGCCCAGCCATAGGCTGACTCCTCTTGCAATCCGACATTATGTGCCAGATGAAGCAGAACGCTTAGGACTAGAAGGCCGCGGCCTTCTATTATATTTGGAACAAATAGGAATTATTGATCCCATTACACGCGAAATGGCCATTGATCGCATTATGGCACTCGATTACAGAGAAGTAGACTTAGGACGTATCAAATGGGTGATATTGATGGTGCTATTTAATCAGCCAGAAAAAAAGTCCGCATTGACCTTAATGCAGGACATGGTCTTGGCCGATGCGTTTGATGTTTTACATTAAGGAAGATAACCGGATATGCCAAAAAATCTTGTTATTGTAGAATCACCTGCCAAAGCAAAAACGATAAAAAAATATTTAGGCTCGAATTTTAGCGTCATGGCATCGTATGGCCATGTACGCGATTTATTACCCAAAGAAGGCGCAGTAGATCCTGCGCATAAATTCAAAATGAATTATGCCCCCATTGAAAAAAATGCTAAACACATGGCCGCCATTGTCACCGCAATGAAAAAAGCAGAGACGCTTTACTTGGCAACTGACCCTGACCGTGAAGGTGAAGCCATTTCTTGGCATGTAAAAAACATATTAGAAGAGAAAAAAGCATTAAAAAATAAAGCGGCGCATCGTGTCGTATTTAATGAAATCACCCATGCCGCTGTAAAAGCTGCCATTGAGCATCCGCGTGATATTTCCATGGATTTAGTCAATGCTCAACAAGCACGGCGAGCTTTAGATTATTTAGTGGGCTTTAATCTATCCCCTTTATTATGGAAAAAAATACGGCGCGGTTTATCGGCTGGTCGAGTACAAAGCCCTGCGTTACGCATGATCGTGGAGCGCGAAGAAGAAATCGAAAAATTTGTCAGCCAAGAATATTGGAGCATTGTAGCTGAAGCTACCACTGCTACACAGCCCTTTACCGCAAAATTAGCTACGTATGCAGGCAAAAAGTTAGAACAATTTTCTATTACCACTCAAGAACAGGCTGGCGATGTTAAAAAACATTTACTCAATGCTGCCAAAGGCAAATTACAAGTCATTGACGTTGAAAAAAAACAACGTAAACGCAACCCTGCAGCGCCTTTTACAACGTCTACCTTGCAACAAGAAGCCGCGCGCAAATTAGGCTTTACTGCGCAACGCACTATGCGCACCGCACAACAATTGTATGAAGGCATTGATATAGGCGGCGGTGCAGTCGGTTTAATCACTTATATGCGTACGGATTCTGTCAATTTAGCAGATGAAGCCATTGCCGAACTTCGTCGTTTTATTGGCAGCCGTTATGGCAAAAATCAAGTTCCAGACGAACCCAGGGCCTATAAAACAAAAGCCAAAAACGCCCAAGAAGCACATGAAGCCATTCGTCCTACTTC